>CAYYBN010000001.1:0-20908 GCA_964470225.1 uncultured Methylotenera sp.
TTTTTTTATTCACCACAGAGGCACGGAGACACAGAGAAAACCTTAATAAACACCATGCGTCATGCAGTGCCTTCAGGCTGGAACAAGATTGCCTTTCTCAGTGCCTCTGTGTCTCTGTGGTGAAGATTTCATATTTAATAAAATTCCACGTAACGATTGATTTCCCAGTCCGACACATGGCGGGAATAGTCCACCCATTCCATGCGTTTGAGGTCTATGAATTCCTTGCTTAGTTTGTCGCCAAGGGCGGCGCAAATGACCGCATCGTTTTCCAGCGCAGTGATGGCCTCACCGAGGTTTTGCGGCAGGATTTGTATGCCTTGTGCGGCAATCTGTTCCAGACTGTAGTCGTAGAGGTTTTCGCTGCGTGGCTGACCTGGATGCAGGGCTTTTTCCACGCCATCCAGTCCGGCAGCAATCACCGCGGCAGTGGCCAGATACGGGTTGCAACTGCCGTCAGGCAAACGTAGTTCGAGACGACCATACGGGATACGTACCAGTGTGGAGCGGTTGTTGTCGCCATAGGCAATATAGGCCGGGGCCCAGGTGGCGCCAGACAGCGAGCGGCCAACCACCAGCCGTTTGTAGGAGTTTACCGAAGGCGCGCAGATGGCAGCCAGGGCCGGGGCATGAGCGAGGATACCGGCCAAAAAGTGATAAGCCAGTGTGGACAAGCCCAAGCCGTTAGCATCGCTTTTATCCATAAACAGATTCGGGGTGTCGGCACTACCTATGGACAAATGCATGTGCATGCCATTGCCGGGACGGTTGCTAAACGGTTTGGGCATAAACGAGCAAATCATGCCCATACGGTTGGCGATTTCCGAGGCGGCCATTTTCAGCAGTATGTAGTTATCGGCACTTTTGAGCGCGTCGGTGTAGGTGTAATTCACCTCGAACTGGCCGTTGGCGTCTTCATGGTCGATTTGATAGACATCCAAGCCGGTGGCCTGCAAGGCATCGACCAGTTGTTCGAGAAACGCGGACTGGCGGGTGATGCCTTTGTAGTCGTAACAGGGTTTTTGCAGCATATCACTGTCATCAAACGGTTTTACAGCGCCGTTGGCATCGCGCTTGAGCAAGGAAAATTCAGGTTCGAGGCCGGTATAACAGGTCCAGCCTTTTGCGGATAGCCGTGCCAGTTGTTTCTTCAACACCACACGTGCATCGTACTCATAAGGCTGCCCATTGACATGGCCATCGCAGACCATGCGGGCGAAACCGGGTTGCCACGGCACCAGCCCCAATGTAGTCAAATCACCCACCGCCATATAATCCGGGCCGTTGGGGGCAATGCCGGTGCCCCAGATGGCGCCACCAGCAAAGCCAGCGCCTGCGGTGAGGATGTCCTCGATATGGCTGGCGGGCACCGCCTTGACCTTGGCCGAGCCGTGGATGTCGACAAACTGCGCCAGAATAAATTTAATCTGATGCTGTTCGAGGAACTGCTGCGCTTGCGCAAGTGTATTCATGTCCCTGTTTCCCTTTTGATGACGATGCTGCGATGTTGCAAAAATTATTGGGCTTATGGTTTGTTTTGACTAACTTGGTGAGTACGTTTAAACGCTTTCCGCGCGTTGCGCCAGTAGCGCTTGTACATAGTCGCGGTAGCTGGCATCACACCAGACGCGTACACAGGGATCGCCTTCGGTCGCCACCTGGATCAGCGTGGCATTGATGCCGCCAAAGGTGGTCATGCACACCCTCTGCGTTGCGGTTTCATGCGACCAATCCAGCGCACACAATTCCGCCATCACGGCATGCACTGCAGGCCCGGATAACAGCCAGCTGGCGTCGTAACGCATGACCGGATAAATACCAGTGAGGGTTTGTTGCAGTTGGGCGTAGAGTGTGGGCATCGTGGCGTGATCCAGACCCGCTTCAATCACAAACTCGCTGGTGCCAAGTCGGCTCAGTAATAAGCCCTGATGTTCTAGCCAATGCCACGCCTCTGGTAGTACCAAACCCTGTTGTTGCAGCCATTCAGCGGCTTGTGGCCCCTTGAGTCCGATACGTTGTACTTGGGTGGTTTCAACGATGTGTAACGCACTCATGACGTGACTCCTTCACTGATAAATGGCATTTTGACGATGGTGCCGTGTATCAGTTGTCCGTCATCCGTGCGAAATTGGATTGCCTGCCCGGCGTTGGCCAGTGCAGCACTGACATAAGCCAGTCCAATGCGATAGCCCAGTTGCGGACTATGGCTGATACTGGTAATCCGACCGGCAATCTCACCTTGGTCTATCACCAGATTGCAGTCATGCAATGGCCGTTGTTCACTCGCCGCGAGTACAAAACCGACCAGTTGCTGTTGTGCTGCTTTGTGTTGCAAGATGCGCAAGCTGCGCTGGCCGACAAAAAATGGTTTGTGCATGGCCAGTGCAAACGCCAAACCGGCCTGATAAGGATGGGTCAAGCCGTCGGTATCGTGCCCGGTGATCAGATGTCCCATTTCCAGTCGCAGGATGCGTTGTGCCTCGGTGCCAAACGGCTGTATGCCGTCGGCAGCACCCGCAGTGAGCAAGCCCTGCCACAGCAGACTGGCCTGAGCGGCAGGCACATGCAATTCGTAGGCGGATTGGCTGACAAACCCCAAACGCATGACTCTGGTGACGACGCCCTGAATACCTGTTTGTTTGGCATCGCCAAACTGCATACTGGCAACAGTATTTCCCGCCAGCGCTTGTAACACGGCTTGCGCTTTGGGTCCTGCCAGGTTGATGACAGCGTAGGCCGAGGTCACGTTGACCAGACCAATCTCGAGTTGCCATTGCGACTGCCAGCGTTGCATGTCGCGATAAATCACAGCGGCATTGGCGGTGCTGGTGGTAACGTAATAGAGGTTTTCATCCAGTCTGGCGACCACACCATCATCAATGATGACGCCGGACTCATCCACTGCCAGCGCATACCGTGTGCGTCCGATGCGCAGGCTGGCAAACTCGCCGGTGTAAAAACGCTCCAGAAACAGCGCCGCCTCTGGCCCGCGCACTTCGATTTTGCCCAGGGTACTGGCATCGAGCAGACCGACCTGCTGACGCACCGCCAGTACTTCGGCTTGCACACAGGCGGTTTTTTCTAGGCCGGTCCGTGCATACCAGGCCGGACGTTGCCAGGCACCGACACTGACCATCTCGGCGCCCTGCTGCACATGCCAGTGATGCATGGGGGTATGCCGTTGCGGGTGGAAGCTGCGACCGGAAAGCTGGGCGATGGGCGTAGGATGATAAAACGGTCTGGCGGTGGTCGAGCCGATTTTTTCTACCGGTAATTGCCGAATATCCGCCAACACGCGAATGGCGTTCATATTGGCATGCTTGCCCTGACTTGGCCCCATGCCCACGGTGGTAAAACGCTTCATCAGCTCAATATTGTCAAAGCCTTCCTGCGCGGCGTTGTAGAAATCCTTGAGCTGAATATCTTCATCAAAATCAATAAAGTTTTTGCCTTGCGGATGCGGCACCATGGGGAAGGCATGGCTGGGACGATTGGCGAGTCGCTCTTCAATGGCGTCAGGGGTATTTTCTGCAGGGTGTAACCCCAGCGTTTGCAAGCATTGCTGCCCTGCCCGCACGCCATCAGCCATGCGACCACCCAGGGTCGTCACACCATTGACCCGTCCGGCGGCAAAGATGCCCTGAGGTAACTGAGCCGGACGGAACTGCTGTATGTCGGCATCAAAACGCATTTTGCCACCGGCCTGATAGAGCAAGGCCGCGGCCGGTGCCCAGCCTGCACACATGGCAACACCGTCGCAGGAGATGGTTTCCAGTTGCGTTAAATCCGTCGTACGTTGTTGCTCGTTGTAGGGGCAGACCTGCACAGCGACCACACCCAGCTTGCCTTTGGCAGGCACAGCGGCATAAATGCAGTAGCCGATTAACATACGGACACTGCTGTTTTGCAGCAACAGTCGTTCTTCAGACATCGCGGCTGACTGTCGCATGTCTATCAAGGTATTCACCTTCACACCGCGCGCCAGCAAATCCAGTGCTACACGGTAACCGTGGTCATTGGCAGTAACCATCACACCGTTGTTAAATGGCGCGACACTGTAGCGATACACCAACCGCTGTGCGGCACTACCCAACAATATGCCAGGTAAATCGTTATGTCTGAACACCGGCGGTTGCTCAAAGCCGCCACTGGCGACAATCACCCGTTGTGCACGCACCTTGCGCAAGCCTTGTGGCGTGACCACAGGCAGCAGATGATCGGCGTAGTAACCGACCACGGTGCTTTGGGTGAGTATCTGAATATTGCTGAGCGCATTGACCTGATCCAGCAAGCGTTGTAATTGCTGTGCTTGCTGCGCATCGCCAGCGCGGTCATAGCCCAGGCTGCCACCGAGTTGCGCGTTTTCATCCACCAGCAACACGCTAGCGCCACCATTGGCCACGGTGATGGCCGCCTGTAATCCGCTGGCACCGCCACCCACCACCAGCACATCCACATGCAAGTGCTGCTTGACCGGACTGGCAACGGCATAGTTCGTATTGACCACGCCCAAGCCTGCGGCTTTGCGTATCACGCGTTCCCAGAACGGGAACAGCGCTTTCGGGTTGTAAAAGGTCTTGTAGTAAAAGCCCACCGGTAATACTGGTGACAGCCAGTCTAGCCAGCGTTTGGGATCTTTTAGCACCTGACCGCCGGTATTGATGCTGTGTAACTGCATATTGGCCTGCAACGGCGTGACATCAGCGCGGATATGCGTATCCACGCCATCTGCCATCAACACATTCACATCATGGTTGGCCAGACTGAGAATGCCGCGGGGTCGGTGATATTTAAAGCTGCGGCCCAGCACATGCTGACCCTGCGCCCACAAGGCGCTGCTGATGCTGTCTCCGGCATAGCCTTGAAATGACTGCCCTTCAAAGCTGAATATGACCGGCTGCGTTCGCTGTATCCACTCACCGCTGACAGGGGACAATCGGTGACTCATGGCTGGACTCCTGCTGGCGACGCTGTTTCAGTGTGCGCAGTCTGCGCCCGCCAGTAGTCACTGGCCAGCCAGGTCTGGCTGACCACATCAGTGAGGGTGTGGCGCTCGGCAATCAACCAGGTGCCTGTGGGGGTGTGATACCACCACTCGCGTTTGAGCGCGGGCGCACCCTGGCGGTGGTAGACATAGTCGGCCCACTCGGCATCGCTGCAGGTGTGCGGGTCTGGCATCTCGCGCAGTTCGCCACCAAACACATATTCACTCAGTGGTCGGGGGCCGATGTCCGGGCAATGTAATAATTTCATATCGATAGCATTTCTTGATTAATGACCGACCGAGGCGGCACCTTTTTCACCGGTCAGCGCATAGTCGGTAAATCTGGATAAACGGAAGGCATGAATCATGTCGGGGGCCTGATCTTTAGCGATGGTTTCGGCCATGGTTTTGCCACTGACGGGTGTTGCCTTAAAGCCCCAAGTGCCCCAGCCGGCATCCAGATAAAAGCCTTCAATCGGCGTTTTGCCCATGATGGGCGCAAAATCCGGCGTCATATCGGCCATGCCTGCCCACTGTCTTACCACCTTGACGTGGCCCAGGAAGGGAAACATATCCAGAATATGGCTGCTCAGCCCTTCGACAAAGTCCAGCGTGGAGCGGGTGGAATGCACTTCATACGGGTCTAACGAGGCCCCCATTACCAGTTCTCCGCGTGAGGACTGGCTGACATAGACATGCAAGCTGCCAGACACCAGGATGGTATCCAACCACGGTTTCATCGGCTCGGTGACACAGGCTTGCAGGGGTTGAATCACGATGGGTGTCTTGAGGCCGACCATCTCGGTGACCCTAGGGGTGAACCCGGCAACGGCGGACAGCACTTTGCCAGTGGCAATAAAGCCGCGGCTGGTCTCCACGCCCACCACCCGGCCATGTTCGGTGCGGATGCCAGTGACTTCGGTGCTTTGAAAAATATCGACCCCACGCTGATAAGCGCCGCGGGCATAGCCCCAGGCCACCGCATCATGGCGCGCCGTGGCACCGGGGGCATGGTAGAGTGCGCCCAGAATCGGCGCATGGCCGCCACAGCTTAAATCCAGTTGCGGACAGGCCTTGTGTATGTCGTCCGGGCCCACCACATAGCTTTCCACGCCCATGTGCTTGTTGACCTCGGCACGCCAGCGCATGGTGCGCATGGCCGATTCGCTATGCGCCAAGGTAAAGTGACCGCGACTGGAATAAAACAGATTCAAATCCAGTTCCTGGCTCAGTTCCTGATACAACTTGACGCTGGTATCGTAAAACTTCACGCCTTCCGGCGTCAGGTAATTGGATCGCACAATCGTGGTGTTGCGGCCGGTGTTGCCACCGCCCAGATAACCGCGCTCCAGCACCGCCACATTGGCAATGCCATGGTCACGTGCCAGATAGTAGGCCGCGGCCAGCCCATGACCACCACCGCCAATGATGACGACGTCATAGCTTTTCTTAGGCGCCTCTGGCTGGGTAAAAAACGCCGGATCCGGGTGTTTTTTACTGACGGCATATTTCAATAACCCAAGCGGCATAAAGTTTCTTAATATGAATAATTTATTCATATGGTGAATCTTTTAGCATGCAACGTCAATGCTTTTTTGCAAATTTTGCCTATAATGGCCTCTTGTAGGCAGGAGCATGGCATGACAGAACAAAAAGGTGAGAACAATCAACCGTTGGGGGTTTACCTAGGCAACACCTTGCGGCAATTACGTGGACGGCATGGGTTAACCATTGCCGATGTCGCAGACCGCGCTGGCATTAGTCGCGGCATGCTCAGTAAAATTGAAAATGCGCAAACAGCTACCAGCCTAGATACTTTGGAACAAATCGCCAGTGTGCTTGGTGTGACGCTGTCACAACTGTTTGTACAATACGGCAAGCCGCTGGGGGGCGCACAACTGGTGCGTCAAGGCGAAGGTATGGAAGTGGTGCGACGTGGCACACGCCATGGCCATACCTACCATCTGCTGGCTTACGACCAAGGTCCAACCAAGACCTTTGAGCCGTTTTTAATTACACTTGAGGACCCTGGTGAGCAATTCAGTAGCTTTGAACACAGTGGTACTGAATTTATCTACATGCTCGTTGGCGAACTGGATTACCGGGTAGGTGAAGAAGTGTTTACTCTGCGCCCAGGTGATTCGCTGACATTTAGAGGCGAAATTCCGCACCGCCCCGAACTGATGCGACATATGCCTATTCAGTTTTTAGCCATTATTCATTACGACCATGATGCAGACACCTGATACACAACAGCCAGTACCGCCAGTATCAGCTGAGGTTCGCATCGAAGATGCTGTGTTTGCGGATATTCCGGCGTTAGTGGCATTGTTGTCTATTTTATTTAGCATTGAGGCTGACTTTGCAGTCGATTCTGACAAACAGGCGCAAGGTTTGGCCATGCTAATGGCCTCACCTGACTCGGCAGTGATTAAGGTGGCCAGAGCCACTCCGGCTGGTATTGTAGGTATGGTCAGTGCGCAACTGGTCATTTCCACTGCTGAAGGGGCACCATCCGCTTGGATAGAAGACTTGGTCGTGGCACCAGTGTACCAAAGCTGCGGCGTTGGCAAGGCACTATTGAGTGCCGCTTTGGATTGGTCACGGGCGCAAGGGGCGACCAGAGCACAATTATTGGTAGACACGGCCAACCCGCCTGCACTGGCCTTTTATACGCATTTGGGCTGGCAACACAGCCAGTTGGTCATGAAACGCATGTCGCTCTAAACGATGTGTTTTCAGTAACCAGCCAGTTTATCGTGTTGACATTGAACTGGCTGAAAAATGGCAAGGGGCAGATAAATCTGCCCCTTGCTTTTATGACATCGACATACTAAGGATCAATAATGGTATGCACGTTCACCATGTTCGGTGGTGTCCAAACCTTCGCGTTCAACATCTTCAGTCACACGAAGACCGATGACGACATCAATGACCTTGTAAGCTATAAATGAAACCACACCAGAAACTACCACTGCAGTCCCAACCGCCCAGGCTTGTGCAGTTAATTGGGCAACCATGTCGTAAGGACCAACGGCGTTAGCAACATAATCCCATACGCCAGTACCACCCAATGCCGGGTTCACAAACACCCCGGTGGCAAAGGCACCAAAGATACCGCCTACCGCGTGAACACCAAACACATCCAGTGCATCATCGTAGCCCAGTGCATATTTGACTTTGGCAACGAAGAAGTAGCAGATAGGTGAAACCAGCAAACCGATGATGATGGCACCCATCGGGCCGACGAAACCACATGCCGGGGTAATTGCGACCAGACCTGCCACCGCGCCGGAAGCGGCGCCCAGCATGGAAGGTTTGCCTTTACCCAACCACTCGGCACCCAACCAGGAGATGGTGGCAGCACCAGTGGCAACCATGGTGTTCAAGAACACTAATGCCGTTAATCCGTTGGCTTCAAGATTAGAACCGGCATTAAAACCGAACCAGCCCACCCACAGTAAAGATGCACCAATCATGGTGAGCGTCAGGCTGTGTGGTGTCAGTGCCTCTTTACCGTAACCCAAACGTTTACCCAATACAAAAGCACCCACCAGACCGGCAATACCGGCGTTGATATGTACCACTGTGCCACCCGCAAAATCCAGGGCACCCTTAGCCCACAGGAAGCCGGCATTTGCAATCACGGTTTCTAAGGCTTTGGCATCAGTAATTGCATCTGGGCCATCCCAGTACCAGACCATGTGCGCCATTGGCAGATAAGCAAAAGTAAACCAGATCAACATGAATGCCAGCACCGCACTGAATTTCATACGTTCAGCGAAAGCACCAATAATGAGTGCTGGCGTGATTGCAGCAAAAGTCAGTTGAAATACCACAAATACATATTCAGGAATGTAGACACCCTTGCTGAACGTCGCACCCAGCGAATCTGGCGTAATTCCTGCCAAAAACGCCTTACTCAGTCCACCAAAATATGGGCTGCCTCCAGTAAAGGCGACACTGTAACCATAGATGGCCCACAAAACACCCAGTAAAGAGAAGATGACGAATACCTGCATCAACACCGACAGCATGTTTTTGGTACGCACCATACCGCCATAGAACAACGCCAAACCTGGAATGGTCATCAAGGTCACCAGCGCCGTCGCCACCAACATCCAGGCCGTATCGCCTTTATTGGGTGCTGGCGGGGTTGCTACCGCCGCAGGTGCAACTGCTGCTTCGGTGGTCGTCACGGCTTCAGCCGCTGCGGGTGCAGCGTCAGTCACTACTTCAACAGTGGTTGATTCTACGACAGTTTCTTCGGCATAGGAGAACTGGGTCACGCCAATACCAAGCAGCGCAACCAGCGATAAAACGGAAAGAATTTTCTTCATAACTGAAGCTCCCTGTTATAAAGCATCAGGACCGGTTTCACCGGTACGGATACGATAGACTTGTTCGAGGTCGAAGACAAACACTTTGCCATCACCAATTTTGCCAGTAGCTGCCGCTTTTTCGATAGCGTCAACCACTTGGTCTAACATATCGTCTTTGATAGCAACCTCAAGTTTTACTTTAGGCAAAAAATCGACCACATACTCGGCGCCGCGATATAACTCGGTATGCCCTTTTTGACGGCCAAACCCTTTGACCTCGGTGACCGTTATCCCTTGAACTCCAATGTTGGACAGGGCCTCGCGAACTTCATCGAGTTTGAAGGGCTTGATTATTGCGGACACAAATTTCATTTGCTTCTCCTATACTAAATAACTGGCGAGTCAAACTCGCCAGAGATTCTAATTAGAACGTACGGCTAATGGTTGCAATAAACGCGCCTTCATTCAAATTTCTTTGCTGTGGAATGGCGACACCATTATTGTTGATACCTGCACCGTTAAAACTTGCACCACCATAACCTCTATCACCCCAGTACTGGGTATTGTTTGCCCCAACATAATAGATGCCTGCATTCCATCCATCAGACCCGGCAACTTTGAACGCTTTGCTTAAACCGACTTTATAGTCAGTATAATCAGGGTTTGTTGCACCGCTAGTACTTGCACTTGCCCCATTTGGAGCACTCAAATCCAAACGGCCGTTCACATTTAAACGACCGACGTGACCAACTAAAGTCAAGTTCCACCATGGCAATGGATATGCAGCATTCAATTCCATGTAAGTTGTACCGCTGGTACCTCCATCCCAACCAGTTTTACTTTCAGCGCCAAACCAGTCACCCATGGTCACTGATACTTTTGCACTCAACCAGTTGTAGGACAAACCAAAGTTTGCTTCATAGGTATTCCAGCTACCACCGCTTGGAGTTAAGCGTGCGCCTGTGGCATCACGGTATTTACCCCATGAACCGTTTGGATAAAAATAACCGTACACACCGACTGTGTATCCAAGACCCTCTACCGCAGGAATGGTACCGTTGAAGCCACCATAGAGATCGATTTCTACGTTAGCATCTGGATATGTGTTTGGGCTAACGTTTGAGCCCCACATACCAGCATAAAAACCACTTTTGTGGGTAATATCAAATCCACCCTGTACGGCTGGTTTTTTCCATGTTTGCGAGATACCACGGAAACGATAATCTGAAACAAAACCAACGTTAGCTGTCGCTGTCCAGTCGGAGGCTGGTTCTTCAGCAGCATAGGCAGAACTTGCAAAGGACCAAGCACTAAGAATTGAAGCTAGTAAAATAGAATGACGCATTTGTTTAAGTCCTCTCTCTATGAAAAACTTTGTCAAATTTGTTGTAAACGGATGTGCAACAACTTTGACGACTAAGCAAAGCATATGCCAACAAGCAAGATACAATAAAATCATATAGTTAAAAACTATTCTAATTTAAAAAATTTAAAAAACATTCATATATTATTGATTTAAAACATATTTAAATAATTTATTATTCAATTTAAGCGACTAATATCGGAGTTATAAATGAAAATACCTCATGAAAAAATTCAAGAATTATCAAAAAAAATCAGAGAGTTAATTGAGACCAGCCCTGTTTCGGAGCTTGACCATAGTTTAAGTGCACTATTTCAGGGCATGCTCACCAAAATGGAACTGGTAACCCGGGAAGAATTTGATGTGCAAGCGGCCCTGCTGGCGCGCACGCAACAACAACTTCAGCAGCTGGAGCAGAAAATTACTGCGCTGGAACACGCCAGCGAATCGCCTAAACCGTAAAAAATAATTTACAATATTTAGCATTCCATTGATAGGGAATGCGAGATGAGCCTTGCCGTGTTGTACAGCCGTGCCCTGTGCGGCATGGAGGCGCCCGAAGTCATTGTTGAAGTCCATCTGGCCAACGGTTTGCCCAGCTTTACCATCGTCGGTTTACCTGAGACTGAAGTCAAAGAGAGCAAAGACCGGGTACGCGCGGCCTTACTTACCGCCCGTTTTGAGTTTCCGGCACGGCGTATTACGGTGAATCTGGCGCCTGCGGATTTACCAAAGGAAGGTGGCCGCTATGACTTACCGATTGCATTGGGCATACTGGCAGCTTCCGGACAAATTCCCAAACAGTCTTTGGCTGAGTATGAAATTGCTGGCGAACTGGCACTGACTGGTGAATTGCGGCCTGTACGTGGCGCATTGGCGATGGCATTTCAATTATCCCAGACGCAAATGGGGCGACGCACACTGATACTGCCAGTCGAGAGTGCCCGCGAAGCCAGTCTGGTAGACAGCATGGCGATTTTACAGGCCGAGCATTTGCTGGCAGTGTGCGCGCACCTGACAGGTCAACGCATGCTCACGCCGGCTGAGCCAGCCCTGCCAACCACGCAAGCCAACCCACCTGATATGCAGGAAGTAAAAGGGCAATGGCGCGCCAAACGGGCGCTGGAAATTGCTGCAGCCGGTCAGCACAGCGCACTGATGAGCGGCCCGCCTGGTACTGGTAAAAGCATGTTGGCGCAACGTTTTGTCGGCATTTTACCGCCCATGACCTCGCAAGAGGCGTTAGAAAGTGCAGCCATGCGTTCGTTGGCCGGCCAGCCTATGCACTGGAAGCAAAGGCCATTACGCATGCCACACCATACGGCATCGGCAGTGGCACTGGTGGGTGGCGGTAGCATCCCCAGGCCAGGTGAAATTAGCCTGGCGCACCATGGGGTATTATTTTTGGATGAATTACCGGAATTTGAACGCAAAGTACTGGAAGTGCTACGCGAACCGCTGGAAACCGGCAGCATTACCATTTCCAGAGCAGCCAGACAGGCCACCTTTCCGGCACGCTTTCAACTGATAGCCGCCATGAATCCCTGCCCTTGCGGCTATCTGGGCCATTATAATCAGCGCTGCCATTGCCAAGCTGCACAGATACAACGTTACAAAGGCCGACTGTCCGGCCCACTGCTGGACCGTATCGATTTATATGTGGACGTGCCCGCGCTGAAACCAGACGAGTTGATGCAAGCACAAGCCAGTGAAGCGAGCGCCTGCATACTGCAACGTGTGGAAATAGCCAGGCAGCGACAATATCAGCGGCAAGGCAAAGCGAATGCCGCTCTGGGTGCGCTGGAAATTCCGCAACATTGCCCACTGCAAAGTAGCGGGGAAGCACTATTGCTGGCGGCGGTGCATAAATTCAGCTTATCCGCCCGTGCCTATCACCGTATTTTGAAAGTGGCACGCACCATTGCCGATTTGGCCGACAGTGCGCACGTGGACGAAGCACACATCGCCGAAGCGTTACAATACCGGCCATCTGACCTTCAAGGAACCTGACCATGCAACTGTATGACCTCAGTATTGCACCCTTATTACGCAATTTAAACAATTTGCAGCACCTGCTGACATTGGGCGAGTCGTATGTGGCGCACAAACGCATCGATGAAGCTGTGTTGTTGCAAAGCCGATTGTATGTGGACATGTATCCCCTGCTCAAACAGGTACAGTTGGTCAGTGACCTCAGCAAAGGCGTGGGCGCACGCCTGGCAGGGCTGGCCTTGCCGCAATATGCCGATGACGAAACCAGCTTTGCCCAGTTGCATCAACGCCTGGATAAAACCCGTGACTTTTTATTGGGTATTGATGCCGAACAACTGCAAGGTGGCGAACAACGGGAGGTGGTGTTGACGATACGCAAAGTGTCGCTGACTTTTACCGGCCTCGACTACTTGCAAAAATGGGCCATGCCGAATGTTTATTTTCACACCACCACTGCCTATAACATCTTGCGACACTGCGGGGTGCCACTGGGCAAATCAGACTTTCTCGGACAAAAACGCTAGCGTGCAGTGGCCGCATGCAAACGCCAGTACAACGGCGCATCCGCAGATTGGCGATTCAGCTCGGAAACCAGCATGGCCTGACGGCGAAAGGTTTCATAAGCCTCATCGCTAGACACTTGTGCGGCTTTCGCGCGTGCGCTGGCTTCTGTTTTCGCCTGCTTCACCCAGTCCGGGTTTTCCTCGTAGCCATGGTCTTGCATGCAGATGCCGAGTACGCGTGACTGCCGGGCAGCTTTTTCCAGCTTTTGAAAGGGCAGTGCCTCCGGCAAGTCGGCGGCGGCCTTGCTGGCAATCAAGTCGCAGGCATTGATGGCCTCGGACAATGCCGTGGCTTTGGTGGCAGTCCCGGTATCATGCAGGTTATGCCAATATGCGCCGGCCAGCGCTGCCACACCAAGTAAGATACTGGCGCCTATCCAAGTTGCTGCTCGCATCTGTCATGCCCTCCGGGTGAATTCAAAATGACCTCGTATTGTATCAGGGTGTGCTCACAGCTTTCTGCTGTTCGGCGTAGGCCTGTTGCCACTCTGTAAACAAGGATGGGTAATGCTGCTGCAAGGTGTTGGCATAGCGTCCAGCGTTGCCTGTATCCCCCGCCGCCAGCGCTTGTAACCACAATTGTTTGAGGGTGGCCGGATGCTGCGGAAAATACTGTAAGGCACGGGCATAGGCTTGACTGGCTTCAGCTTGCTGTCCCTGTGCACGCGCTGCTTCACCCTGATAAAACCAGGCTTCCGCATTGTCTGGTTCAGCGATATGCCAGGCGTTGGCCACCTCGGCCAGTGCAGCCCATTGCTGGTGTTGATAGGGCAATACCACACGCATAAAAAAAGGCTGATCCGTTTCGATAGCATCCCAGAATGGCCTTCCCTGTTGGGTCTGCAAGGGTTGCTCCGGTTGTAGCAGCAACGCCTTTACCCAGTTCACTGGCATATTGTAGTAATACGCGGTACGGCCCGGACTTTTGAAGGTGCTGATGCCAACCAGCCGACCCTGCATATCGAACAGCGGACTTCCACTGGCACCAATGGCAAACGCAGTTTGGGTGCGGATAACTAGTTCACCAGGCATGGGATACAACGCCCTGACCTGGGTCATCGCCGTGTAAGGCGCAGGTGAGTCACTGGGCATGGAGATGGAAATCAGCGGCTGTTCATAGCGCAACTCGCGATTGTCACCCAACACCACCGGCTTCATCTGCGCGTATTTAATGGTCAAAATGCACAAGTCATGCGGCCAATCAGCCTGCACTGCATCCACCGCGTATTCACTGCCCCATTTGGTAATGCTGACACCATTGGCATTGGTCAGCACATGGCAATTGGTAACGGCCTTTTCCGGGCTGATGGCCACGGCTGTCCCAAAACCATGTCCACCGGAACGGGTGGTGGTATTCACCTTCATTAAACTTTCACGCAAGTCATATAGCATCTGGTCTGAGGGCCATTCTTCATCGGCCCATGCCATATTGGCCAGCAGCAGCGCCAGCAAACCACTGGCCAGGCCACGCTGCAAGCAACCCATCAATCGGTACATACAAGCTCCTTTTAATTTATGTCTGCAATACATCTCAAGGGCTAGAGTACAAAATTGAAAAATTGTTGCATGCACAGACTCAAGTCTTGCAGCTTGCTGCCGACATACCCTTATATAGTGACCACTTTCAGGAGTCCGCTCATGTTCGTTCAAGCCTTCGATGACAGCGCCAGTCAGGCGATTGCCCTATTCTTGGAATCTACACCCTATCTATGGACCGAAGCCGTTGGTGACGCTGAAGCTGGCTGCGCCCCTTACAGCGACGAGGAATTGTCACTGCAAGTTGTATAGCGGCCTCTGGCCTAACTAACCCCAGACGTGCGAGCTGATCGGCAGCCCTTTACAGGGCCACAGCCATTTGCTTAAATGAGAATGTGCACATAGGTGCATTTGTTAAACAGGGGGGAATACTATGTTTCAAGGTTCAGGCGGCATTGTGACGCTGTTGGTGATACTGGTGGTGATTTGCGTGATTTTGTGGGTACTCGCAAAAAACGTGAAATAACCGGCCAGCATTCATCGCTGGTCATACCTGAATCAGGCCCGCCACCATGCGGGCCTGTTTACTTGACACTGCCCGTGTTGATGCAAGCTGCGGGCGCAAAAACCATCAAGCCAGCCAGTGTTTAGGGAATCAACTCACGCCAGCTTTGTTTGGTGCCGTAACTGCCGTTGGCTTTCTGACCAAAAATTTCGGTCATGCTGGCAGTGCCGGATTGTTCAAACACCACATCATCCATTTGCATGTCTTGCGGGGTAGGATCATTACTGCCTGTGGCCACCACATGGGGCACACCAGCTGCATCGTAAACGATGTTATAGCCAACGGCGGGCGTTGTCATACGCTCCGAAACCACGCCGCTGGTTAACACCGAGCCACCGGTCTTGTAATTGAAATAGTTAAACCAGCCATAACCAGCACCATTACACGCAGCACTATTGGGCACCAGCGTCGGCATCAGCAACACCCCGTTTACCAACAGGGGGTCGAGGTTCACGCGCTCACCAGCCGGAAAGTCGATATACCAGCCAAAACTATTGTCAAAATTGATCGCCGCGGTACTCACCACGCGGTTGGCAGAGAGGCTTTGTCCAACCATTTGCGCACGGGTCACCGCCGTGGTCTGTTGCGCGTCCTTCAGTGTATAAACCGAGTTGAGTGGCGTATTGGTCAGGTCAGCGGCTTCCAGGAATTTACCCGTGCCCAGCATCAACACCACATGACTATTGATTTTGCCTAGCTCGGGCTGGGTGGTGATTTTTTGTATGGTGCCGTTGGCATCGCGCAGGCTGGCCATTTTGCTGACCGTGCCGGTATTGATATTGAAGCGCCAGACATTGCCATTCAGGTCACCACCATACACATTGAGGGCGCTATTGTTCTCAAACATATTTTCGGTATAGCCAGAAATTCTGGACAGACCACTGGGATCGCTGGGTGTGCCTTCGCCAGTGGTCAAGGTTCGAATCACACTGCCACTACTGGCGTTGAGCACGTATAAATAGCCGCGGCCATCGCCGACCGGAGTATTGCTGATAAAGCTGCCATCGGTTTTTTTGCTGGCATAGGTGCCATTGTTATAACCCGAAGTCAGCAACACCACCCAGCGCCCGTCCTGCAACTTGGTGACGACCGGGTTACCATAGCTAAACCCCAAATTGCTGCTATTGGCTTGGGCCGTGAACTCCCACAACATGAGCGGGTTATTCGGATCGGTGACGTCCAGTGCCAAATAGCCACGGCCACCGCCATTGAGGCCGGTGACCAATATGGTTTTCCACACGGCATTGGTGCTGGTGCAATTGGCAGTACAAATATCCGCCACCACCGGGTTACCGTTCACATAGTTGGTGTGATAAGCCGCGCCGTATTCCTTGTCAGCCAGATTGGCCAGATTGGGGATGACCGGCGTTGGCACCATGGCCCACAACTCATCACCGGTATTGGCATTGAAGGCGTGCAGCATGCCATCATTGGCGCCGACATACACTGCTGCCAGACGGTTAGCGGAGGCCGCCTTGAATGCGGTGTAGCCGGCATCCAGATACGCGGCATTGGAGACCTTGAAGTAATTGGGTCTGGACTGGGAAATATCGCCCAAGGTAGCCTGCCGCTCGCGAAACAGGCGGTTATCAGAAATGGCATTGCTGGCGGTATCTTCATAGGTTTTATTGCCGCGCAAATAATCCACCAGTTTGTTGACTTTGTTGACATCGGTGACCTTAGGGTCAGAGGCTGGCAAGCCCTGAATCTGGCTCATGGCCAGATAGCCGTTACTCAAGGCGGTACGGTATTGACTGGGCAAACTGGCGGCATCAAAGGAGGTCAGCGTACCATTCAAATTGAAGAGTATGCGTCGGGTATTGTTGGCCACTTGTGTTTGCAGGCGTCCGCTGCAACTGCTGGCCACTTCCACATAACAGGCGCTGGCCTCATTGGTACCGAGTACCGAACCCAGTATACCGCCTGCATTGTCACACAGGGTCTGGTTGGATGCGGTGGTTTTACAATAGACACTGGTACTGCCACCGCTACTAAATTGGGTCTGCACTGCCGGCGCGGCACAACTGGTCGCGGCCACGTTCTCCACGCACCAGACGGCATCACGCGAAGTCTCCAGCGTGTTGACGTTGACCGTACGCGCCTCCAGATTACCTATCCATTTCACGGTCTGGTAACTGGCCACATACTGAAAGTTGTCGCCATTGGTGGGTGCCAGACTACTCGCCGCCGCCGCGGCTGAGGCGCCCTGCACGGCTTTAATTTCAGCCAGACCCTTGCTCAGCGACTCACGCAACAGCTTGGGGTTGCTGGCACTGTAATAGGTGCCGCCGCCATTGACGGCTGCATGCCATAAATCGTCGATACGCTGACCAGAGGTATTGTTAATCGGATCATCCCAGTTTTTGGCACCGGTGGTGATGTCCTTAAAGTCGCCCACGCTTTGTGTTTTGTAGTCTTCGGTATAGGCCAGTGTGCCAGAAATACCCAGCCCTAATGTCAGAGTGACCATGCTTTGTTTGGGATAATCCGTTACCGTCCCGCATACTGAACTGCCGAGTGCACCCGTGCAATTGCTCTGGGCAGTCTCACGCAGGTCGGTGTCGTAGTAATACTTGGCCACGTCGGCCAGCGTATTGCTCTGGTTAGAGCTATCGAACTGTGGTCTGGGCGTACTGCCACTATCCTGATTGCCGATGGCGGTCGAGCCGTTAATCTGCCGAGGCGTGGTGGTGTCGTTCCAGTAACCATCGGTGGTCAGCAGGGTAAAGTTGGACTGACAGGCATACTGTACCGGGTCATCATTGCCCAATACTTTTTTGCCTGCGTAATGGCGGCCAACACTGGACAAAGCCGTGCGTAGTGGCGTGCTACCTGTGGGGCTGACTGCAAACAGTTTTTGGTACCAGCTCTGTTTTTGCGCGGTATTAAAAGGCGCCAGTGACAAATAATTGCTGCTGCCATTGTTTATGGTGACAAAGCCGACCCGATAGCGCGCGTCCAGCGCCTTAAAGGCCTGACTGGCCGCGGTTTTCATGGCCTGCATACGGGTACGGTAATAGGCCCACCAGTTGGCGTAATTGGTCATTTCCTCGGTGTAGGTACAAGTGCTGCCCAGGCAATCGGTTCGTTCCGCGTGTTTGCTGCTACTGCCGGGGTTGGTATAGCTGTTAGTGCTGCTGACGATGTCGACATACACCAGGCTACCGGCAACATCCGTGCTACTGGCCGCTACCGGCTGCGCGGTGGCGGTACCGCTACCGCTCAGCGTCACCTGCAAGTAGGTGCTGGTATTCAGCGATTCCCCGACTGGCGTACTGATGGTCAGTACATTGTTGTTGCGGCTGACCGTATTTCCGGCAATGCGGCAATTGCCAGTCAGCGTGCTGGTACAAATGCGGCTCTGCACATTCGTGGCGAGGCCAGTGCTGGACGTCGAAGAAGTTGACTGCGACATCAGCTCGATATTGTTGATTTTGATACTACTCACCGTGACAGTGCCGCTGTTACGTACCAGTGTCAGGGTATAGGTGGCGCGCGGTTGCCGCAGGTTGTTGTAAGTGTTGCTGTCGTTAACGCTGGTGACATCATTGCGGATTGCCTGACAACGCTGGGTGCCACTCAGCGAGCGGGCGCTGGCCGCAGCCGCCGTGTTACACCAGCGCAGTGTGGCTGGAAAGGTATAAATGCCGGTCGCGGCTTTGGCAATGGTGCAACTGGTCTGGTTGGCAGTGGTACAAAACTCGCCCGGCACATAGGCAAAATAATTGGCAGCACCCACCAGATTACTGGTACCGCCGCTGGTGGCACCGGTTTCGGTGACTGCATTGGCCACATTGCTGAAATTGGTCTGACTGGCCATGGCAATGCCCAGATAAGTCAGTGGTGGCGAATAATAGACTTGCGGGTTATAAAATTGCGTGTTGTAAGCGGCATTGCGGAACAGCCAGTTAGGCGCATTGGCACTGCTGTCTTGCGGATCTAGCGCGGCCCAGTCCGGAGTATAGTTCCAGCCCATACTGCCCGAGTTATCCAGCACAAACATCAGGTTCGGCAACACGTCGGAACTGCCCGAGGTTTGTAAAGGCATGGTCGCCAGATCCAGAAACTCGCCCCTGACCTGCAGTGGTAGCCACAGGGCCATGCTTAGCAGCGGGATAAAGCACGGGATTTTTCTCATGGTTACGCTCCAGTCCTGCTCTAGTTAGAGAAAAAAGCCTGCATAAAACTGACGGTGTTGCGTGGACCCGCAATGCGTAAGGTCACCCGGTACAGGGGTGCGTTAGCACTGTTGACGCACTGCTTGAACAATTCGAGATTGGTCTGGTTACGTGAACAGGTTTCGCCATCACTGCCGGAGCTGGCCATCATGCAGCGGCTGGCATCACTGAGCGCTTTGCCGGCAGCCACGTCTGCTTCACTGAAATTACACATGCGCTCTACCACATAGCGAATTTCGTTGCCCTGCCGGTCTACGCCATTGCGAATCTCGTCATTGCCATCGGTTTGCGTGGGCACCAGACGGCTGTTATTGTCATCCCAACTCATGCTGGTGAGCTGACGACCATCGCAAACCAGATTGGCCGGGGTGGTATCGAAATGACTGCAGTTGGCGTAGTAGGCCTGTTCGAAGTGGTGCTGATGGCTGCTGGATACCGGGATGGATTTGGCAATGGCCTGTGCAATGCCTTCCAGCGCTACATTTGAACTGCTGCTGGCCGACTGACGAAACACAATATTGCCTGACAGCAAGGCATTGGTATCCACCCCGCGTATCAACGCCACAGCAGCCAGTGACATGACCGCCAATGCCAGCAAGGCAAAAAACAGCACCAGTCCGCGTTGAAGGCGGCCATTTGCAGCCGCCTGTGTGTGATGAGGCTGGCGATTACAACGCATCACGGTTCCAAATCAGGTTGCGCAGCGGCACCACGGCTTCGGTCACCCGATAGCGATAAAACTGCCAGTCAGTGCCACTGCCAAGCACCACATCTGCCGGGCTGCTGTCCTGCGTCCACACACAGACTTTGGTCAGTCCGGCCTGGCTGCCATGACATGACTGGCTGACCATGTTTTTCTGGCGAGCACTGTCGCGGGTGACCACGGCCACCCGTACTGCGCGGATAAGGTTGCGATTGGCGACCGTCATACCCGCCGCAAAATCACCAGTGGCCTCTTGCCAACGGGTCACCTCATTGAGAAACCTGGCCGAAGTAATGGCAATCGAAGCAGGGTCCAATGTTTCGGCAATGCCATATTGGGCTTGCAAGGCCACCACATTGCTCACCACCGCCACGGCCGCCTGGTCAGGGAAACGGCTGCCGGATGGATTACCGCCGCTGCGGGTTAACTCCTGCTTGCCATTGACCTGATATTGGTATTCATTCCATACCCCCAGACAAGACAACGCGACATGGTCAGAACCATTGAGGTCAGTCACTGGCTGTGAGGTGGGTGCAGTGTTTAGTTCAGACAAGGTTTTGATGGTGCGGTCAGCGTTCAAGTCGATTAGTCGTGCCAGCGTACATTTGGGGTTGGCTGGTGTTTGTGTGAACAGCACCACATCGTTGACCTGGCAACCCAGTATCGGGGCTGCCAACGTGGGCGAGCTCATGGTACCAGTCGCACGCACGGACGCACCACCACTGGCAGAAGTACCGTAACGCACGCGTACACGGTCATTGC
>CAYYBN010000001.1:20918-28698 GCA_964470225.1 uncultured Methylotenera sp.
TCAATCAATACTGGCGATAAATTAATGGCGACGGCGTCCTGCACGATGGTGGTATCCAGCGGGCACAATAAGGGTGACGCATTGGTACTGTTGTTCAAGGGCAACCCAAAGCCGGCATTTTGTAAATCGCGTTGTAAATAATACATGCCGAGCAAGCCGCTGCTCTGGGCATCGGCACCACCGGCAATGGTGCGTTTTTGCGCCTCATACTGGCTGAATACACGGGTAATCGCCAGCGTGGCCACCAGTCCAATCAACAAGCCTATCATCAGTTCAACCAGACTAAAGCCGGATTGATCTGACTGCCGATGCAGGTGCTGACTATGACTCAGCATGCTTAATCCACCTCAAACAGGTAGCTGGATGCGTTCACCTGATGTACACGCCCGCCTGGTACCTGCCAACTGACACTGACCGTGACCATCTGGTTGGTGATGGCAGAAAATTGTAATTTGCCATTAGGCAGTTGCTGCTTGATGGTGTTTTTATCCACCTGCTGTATGTAGTTATTCGCCCGGCTCCCATAGGCCATTAAATTGGCGATATGGCTTTGAACAATTAGCATGGCTTGCGCCCGATAGCGGTTATCGCTACTGTTTTTCAGCATGGCAGTTTGCAAACCCACCAGTGACAATACGCCCATGCCGAAAATCACCACCGCTACCAGCGACTCGACCAGCACCGAACCACGCTGACGACTAGGGGCGGTAACTCGGAAACGGCGAGGGATTAACATGCTCTGGGGTCTCCTGTGGTTTGCACAGCCGGTTCACACATGCGGCTGTCACCGCCAGCAGCCAGCAACACACGCAACGATTTACGCTCAGCCACAGGGACGGCCGGGTTGCTCACCTCGACCTGCGCCAGCGCGGGGGTAAGCGCCGGATCTAGGCTCCCAAAACTGCTAAACCTTACAGACAAAGCGTTGGCTTGAATTGATAATGGGACGGCACTGCCTTCTTTGGCCGTTTTGCTGCTGAGCAATGCCGGACAACTGGCACTGACCACCACACAACCCAGTTGCCAACTACTGTCACTGTTGAGCACAAACTGTATGGCGGTGTTGCGTTTAATGGCTTCGACACGTGCCTGCTGTAACCCATGCAACACCGATTCGGCCACTGCCCGTGTTTGGGCATTGCCCGTGGCGGATTGCAGTGCTGGCAAGCCCAGCACGCTGACGGTCACCACCAACGCCATAAACACCACCAGCTCTACCACGGTATAGCCGGCCAAATCCAAGTATTTGGCTGTACAGCGGTCGTTCATTAGCAAGTTCCGGCTGCATTGCTCAACCAGCAACCATTGCCGGTGGCACTTTCGAACTGTGAGGTTTTCTGGTTATCCTGATTGATTGTAAATTCAATGTTGGTCATGCCCTGATCAGGTTTGCCAACGGCTTTCAACAAAAAGGTAGTGGCGGTCTGATTGGTCACTGTATAGGAAAAATACTTGGCATCGTCTGGGGTGCAACTAAAACCGACATAGGTAAAATTGTCCTGAAAAAACTGTTCGGCCTCCACCTTGCATGCGGCCAGATTAGATGTGGCCTCGGTGGCGTTGCCAGTTTTGACGTAGTCCTGATAGGCGGGCAAGGCAATGCTGCTGATGATGCCGATGATGGCAATCACCACCATCAGTTCGATCAAACTGAATCCGTGTTGCATACGCATAAGCGCTCTCCTGTTCATCATGTCTGCATCATGCGTAGGCGAAGTGCAATTGTCCAGCACCAATCGACCAACGTGCAGTTTTAGCCGATAAACGGTGGCTGACCGGCGCCAGACGCGGTCATCGGGCTTCATGCTAAAATAGCGATTATTTTGAATGGATGACCCTATGCATGCTCCGTGGATACGCTGGTGCCTGACTGGCCTACTATTGACCTGTCTGACCGCCTGCGGTCTCAAGGGCAGTTTATACATTCCTGAAAAGCAATACCCGCAACCTAAACAACCCAGCCAAAACACACCGTGACCGTTTTTAATTCTCGCCAAGGCAGGCTGTATGCCGAACAAGTTGCGCTGCTGGATATTGCCAGCCAGCACGCCACCCCTACCTATGTTTACTCCAGACTGGCGCTGACACAAGCGTTTCAGCGGTTTGCCGCTGGCCTTGCCGGTCAGGACCACCTGATTTGTTTTGCTGTCAAAGCCAATCCCAGCTTGGCTATTCTCAACCTGTTTGCCCGACTGGGGGCTGGTTTTGACATCGTCTCTGGTGGTGAATTGGCGCGGGTGCTGGCCGCGGGTGGTGACCCGAATAAAGTGGTATTTTCTGGCGTAGGCAAAGCACATGCTGAAATCCGGGCGGCGCTGGAAGCAGGTATTTTCTGTTTTAATGTGGAATCAGCCAACGAATTGCAGCGCATACAGGCGGTCGCTGCTGCGCTGGGCAAACGGGCGCCGGTCTCGCTGCGCGTGAATCCGAATGTCGATGCCAAAACCCATCCCTATATTTCTACCGGCCTAAAAAACAACAAATTTGGTGTGGCGTTTGAAGAGGCACTGGACTTGTACCAGCAAGCCGCCAGCCTGCCCAATATCGCCATTCATGGGGTCGATTGCCATATTGGTTCGCAAATCACCGAACTGTCACCGTTCCTCGACGCGCTCGACAAAGTGCTGGGACTGGTAGATGCACTGGCCGCCAAAGGCATACAGATTAAACACATCGACGTGGGTGGCGGCGTCGGCATTACCTACACCGACGAAACGCCGCCGGACTTTGCCGACTACACGGCCGCTATTTTGAAAAAACTCGCTGGCCGTCAGGTCAAAGTGTTGTTTGAGCCGGGTCGCGCCCTGGTAGGCAACGCCGGCGTACTGCTCACCAAAGTTGAGTATTTGAAACCGGGCGAAACCAAAAATTTTGCCATTGTCGATGCGGCCATGAATGACCTGATGCGTCCGGCGTTGTACGACGCCTATCACCATATCAGCACCCTCGTCGAAAGTGACGCCAGTGCCGCCTGTTATGAAGTGGTTGGACCGGTGTGTGAAAGCGGTGACTTTCTGGGTCATGACCGCACACTGGCCATCCGCGAGGGTGATTATCTGGCCATACACTCGGCCGGTGCCTACGGCATGAGCATGGCCAGCAACTACAATACTCGCGCCCGTGCGGCAGAGATCCTGGTCGATGGCACGCAAGTGCATGTGGTCAGGGCACGTGAACGCATCGAGGACTTATTCGCGCTGGAGCGTGTGTTACCCCCTGATGAATGAACGCATTGCAACTTGTGCACGACAAGCGTACAGTACGCTGTGCATGTAACCATGCAAAAAAACAGACAGTACTCATCGTCGATGTAAGGTAATCATAAGGGGAGTTTTATGAAGAAAGTATTACTGGCTTTATTGGCTTTAATGGCATTGCATGCAATGCCAGTGTTGGCTGACGGGGAACCGTTACCAGAGATTGCCCCGACCGAGGATCCACCGATTCCACCACTGGATGCACCAGCCACCGAATAATCCCAAGGTGACTGTCAACAAAAAACCGAAGTCAAAAACTTCGGTTTTTTTACGGCTACGCGCATGCAGCCTAATCAAAAATCACCGTTTTATTCGCGTACAGCAAAATGCGGTGTTCGATATGCCAGCGCACCGCTTTCGACAGCACCACGCGCTCCAGATCGCGGCCTTTCTGAATCAAATCCTCCACCTGGTCGCGGTGCGAAATACGCGCAATGTCCTGCTCTATGATTGGCCCTTCATCCAGCACTTCGGTCACGTAATGGCTGGTGGCACCTATCAGTTTGACCCCGCGTTCAAAGGCACGATGATAGGGGCGTGCGCCAATAAATGCAGGCAAAAAGGAGTGATGGATATTGATGATTCTTTGCGGATAACGCGCGACAAAGGCTGGCGATAAAATCTGCATATACCGCGCCAGCACGATGAGATCAATCTGGTACTGGTCAAACAAGGCAAATTGTTGCGCCTCCACCTCTGCCTTGGTCTCTTTGGTGACCGGCAGATAATGGAAAGGGATGCCATAAAACTGCGCCAGTTTTTCCGTGTCGCGGTGGTTGCTGATAATCAGTGGAATCTCGCAAGCCAGTTCGCCACTGTGATGGCGATGCAGCAGGTCGACCAGACAATGGTCATATTGTGACACCATAATCGCCATGCGGGTTTTGTGCTCGGACAATTTGAGTTGCCAGCTCATGTTGAAACGGCTGGCAATTGGCGCAAACGCCTGCTCAAACTGAGCGACAGGCACATTGAAGTTGCTGATGTCCCATTCCACACGCATCAAAAACAGATTATTTTCCGCATCCTGATGCTGGTCTGCGTGTAAAATATTGGCATTGTGTTCATACAAAAACTGCGCGATGGCCGCCACCAAACCTTTGGTATCGGGGCAGGTAATCAGCAAAGTGGCTGTATTTTTCATGATGACTCAGCAATAAACGGCTTAAAAGGCGCTTATTATACCCGATGCAGGCAGGCCCTGCGGTACGCGCATAGCGCCATACTCTGGAACCAACATGCAAACCACACCCGATATTGTTCTGGCCAATCCACGCGGCTTTTGTGCCGGGGTAGACCGTGCCATCATCATCGTCGAACAGGCACTGGAAAAATTTGGCGCGCCGATTTATGTGCGTAACGAGGTGGTACACAATAAATTTGTGGTCAGCCAGCTGCGCGACAAAGGCGCCATTTTTGTCGATGAACTGGAAAAAATCCCCAGTGGCAGTATCGTCATTTTTAGTGCACACGGCGTCTCCAAGGCCGTGCGTGCCGAGGCCGAGTCTCGTGGACTGACTGCCTATGATGCTACCTGCCCACTGGTGACCAAAGTGCACATCGAAGTCGAGAAAATGCGTAAGCTGGGCATGGAAATCATCATGATCGGCCACAAAGGTCACCCGGAAGTGGAAGGCACCATGGGGCAATCCGAAAGCGGCATGCACTTGGTAGAAACGCCGGAAGACGTGTTGCAATTGCAAGTCCAAGATGTCAGCAAGCTGGCTTATGTCACGCAAACGACATTGTCGATGGACGATGCCGCACAAGTGATAACGGCATTGAAAACGCGCTTTCCACTGATACATGCGCCCAAAAGTGATGATATTTGCTATGCCACCCAAAACCGTCAGGATGCGGTCAAGGTGATGGCCAAAGACTGTGACCTGGTGATCATTGTCGGCTCGCCCAACAGCTCCAATTCCAACCGCCTGCGAGAAGTGGCGCAAAACCAGGGCGTTGAAGCCTATATGGTGGACAACGCCAGCCATATCCAGCCGCAATGGCTGCAAGGCAAGCGCAAAATTGGCGTTTCTGCCGGCGCTTCTGCGCCCGAGGTGCTGGTCACGGAAGTCATTTTAGCCTTACAAAATCTGGGCGCTGACCAGGTCGAAGAGCTACAGGGTGTGGTCGAACAGGTGGTATTCCAGTTGCCCAAAAACCTGATGCAAGCCAAAGGCCGTTAAGCCCATGGCTTGTTAAGCAGCCTATATTCAGGGTTTACGGTACTCGTCTGAAAAAATCGGAAACAGCAACGGCAACAGCAATAGCGTAAAAAAGGTGGC
This sequence comes from uncultured Methylotenera sp., assembly GCA_964470225.1. GTDB lineage: Bacteria > Pseudomonadota > Gammaproteobacteria > Burkholderiales > Methylophilaceae > Methylophilus. The sequence continues at coordinate 26,461 of CAYYBN010000001.1, forward strand.
GGTAACCAGACCGCCGACAATGACCACGGCAAACGGCCGTTGGGTTTCCGAACCGATGCCATGCGACAATGCCGCTGGCATCAGGCCCAGACCGGCCATCAATGCCGTCATCAGTATTGGTCGCAAGCGCGCCACCGCCCCTTCAATCACCGCCTCGGCGAGCGTACTGCCCTCCAGCAGTAAATGCTTCATCTGTTCAACCATAATGACCCCGTTTTGTACCGAGATGCCAGCCAAGGCGATAAAGCCCACCGCCGCCGACACCGACAGGTGCAATCCAGCCAGCCCTAGCCCGGCCAGCCCGCCCACCAGCGTGAACGGAATCATGAACAATACCAGCAAGGCGTTTTTCACCGATTTAAACGCCCAGAACAGCAATACATAAATCAGCAATACCGACAATGGCACAATCACCATCAGTCGCTTCATGGCCCGTTGCTGGTTCTCGAATTGCCCACCCCAGGTCATGCTGTAACCCGGCGGCAGTTTGACCTGTTTTTTCACGGTTGCCATGGCTTCGGCAACAAAACTGCCCTGGTCACGGTCGGTAATGTTGGCCTTGATGGAGACGATGCGCGAGCCGCCTTCACGGCTGACGCGTGAGGCGCCCTGCTTGATGCTGACATCGGCCACCTCACTGAGCGGGATACTGCCCGCGCCATTGGGCAAGGCGATTGGCAACTCGTCAATGTCATCCACCGAGTCTCTAAACGCGCGGTTCAGGCGCAAGGTCACGTCAAAGCGACGGTCGCCATCGTAAAATGTATTGACAGCACTGCCCGCCAGCGCCGTTTGCAAGGTGCTGTTAACATCATCCACCGACAAACCATAGCGCGACAGTTGCACCCGGTTAAGCGTGATGTCCAGCTCGGAATTGCCGGAGATACGCACCGCAGCCACGTCGGTGGCGCCGCGCACCCTATTGATGGCAGTCACCACTTCATCGGCTTTTTGCTCCAGTATCGCCAGGTCAGGGCCAAAAATCTTGACCGCAATTTCGCCCTTCACGCCAGACAAAGCTTCTTCGACGTTGTCCTGAATGACTTGTGAAAAGTTGGTAGGCACGCCCGGTATCTGGTGGATACGCCGCGACATGTCTTTCACCAGTGCCTCCTTGTCGGCAAAGCGCCACTCGGCATGCGGTTTTAAATCGGCCAGTATCTCCATGTGGTAAGGGCCTTTGGGGTCAGTGCCGTCATCAGGACGGCCCACGTGGGCGACCACCAGTTTGACTTCCTGATAACTGGTCAGGATATGGCGTATCTGGCGCTCCACCTCCTTGGTTTTTTCCAGACTGGCCGACGGTGGCAAGTCGACAGTGAGCCAGATATTGCCTTCATCCAGCTTGGGCAAAAACTCGGAGCCCAGCAACGGTGCCAGCATTAGAGACAAGGTCAGCACCGCCACCGAGGCCAGCACAATCCAGCCACGGAAATGCATGCTTTTTTGCAGCAGGCGTTGATAGCCGGTTTGCAAGGCATGCATCCACGGACTGTGTTTCTCGGCCATGTCCTCGCGGGTCATGGTGTAGGACAACAAAGCTGGCACCAGTGTCAGCGTCAAAATAATGGCACCGAGCAAAGCGAAACTCAAGGTAAAGGCCATGGGTGAGAAAATTTTGCCTTCCACCCGTTGAAAGGTAAAAATCGGCAGAAAGGCGGTAATGATAATGGCCTTGGAAAACAGAATGGGGTGCCCCATGTCGATGGCGGTATTTTTCAGCGTTTGCATGCGCCAGGCCAAACCGGCATGCAACGGAAACTTGTCTACCTCGGCCATGGCCAGTCGCACCATCAGGGCCTCCACCAGCACCACGGCACTGTCGATGATGATGCCGAAGTCCACCGCCCCCAGCGAAATCAGGTTGGCGGATACGCCTCGCACATCCATCATAATGAAGGCAAACAGCAATGACAGCGGAATGACTGAAGCCACAATCAGCGCCGCGCGCCAGTTGCGTAAAAACACAATCAAAATAGCCACCACCAGCAAGGCGCCGATGATCATATTTTCCGAGACGGTATGCACAGTGTGATTGACCAGGCCAGTACGGTCATAAAACGGTACGATTTTGATGCCTTTTGGCAACGTCGCATTGACCTGGGCCACTTTCTCTCTAAGCATTTCAATGACTTTGGCCGGGTTTTGCCCCTTGGTCATTAACACAATGCCTTCAACAATATCGTCTTGCTGATTAAAGGAGACGATGCCCGAACGGGTACGGTTACCTACCTCAAC
>CAYYBN010000002.1:0-15687 GCA_964470225.1 uncultured Methylotenera sp.
CTTATGACCAGCTCAACGCGATTTCCGTTCTGTTGCAAATTCTTATTCTCGCCAGCGTTGTGCTGGAAGAGTTCGCTCTGGATTTGTGGCAGGCCACGCAAACCCCGGCGGCGTTTGGCATACAGCTCGACAGCGTGGATGTGAACCGGCTAATTCATACCGGCGCTAGCCCACGTGGCATGGGCATGCTTCTCAAGGCAGCGCGCGTCCATGCCTGGTTGATGGCGCGCGACAGCTTGTACCCGGAAGATATTCATGCTGTGTTCCACGAGATTATTGCCCACCGTCTGGTACTAAACCCCATGTTTGACAGCCGTCGTACCGCCCTGTCGCGCGAATTGACCCAGCATATTTTGGCCACAGTCAGCGTTCCTGCGCGGGCCAAAGCGGCATGATTCCCGCCTTCGCACAACCGTTTTTCTATCAGGTGCCGTGGCGTTCAGCCAGTGTGCATACGGGCGAGCATTTAGGGTTGCAGCGCGGCCCAGGCGATGAATTTAGCAAGCATGTCTCGCTGGTAGATTACCCGGATGCCAGACGACTGGATTTACGGCAGACCCTGCGCGACCCGTATGAACAGGTACAACTGCGTGTGTTCAAGCAGGAGGCCTCCACCCCGCTGTATGCCCTGTGCGACTTGTCCAGCTCCATGCAATTTCAGGGGCAAGTCAGCAAATTACACACCTTGCAGGCTGTGGTTGCCTCAATCGCCTGTTCTGCGCATGAAAACAGCGACTTGTTTGGCATGGTATGTTACGACCAGACGGTGATTCCTCACCTGAGCCAGGCGCCGGGTCATCATGCCCACCAATCATTTGCCAACATTACACAACTGGCCGACTTTCGCAACGTACACAAGGACAGTTCGGGCATCATCGAGGCGACAGGCTGGTTGGGTCAACAGAAAGGCCTGGTATTCTGGATATCGGACTTTCATCTACCTTTGTCACTGATAGAGCAAGGCTTAAATAGCCTGTCCATACACCAGGTGATTCCGGTGGTGTTGTGGGACCCGCAAGAGTACTTGCGCCTGCCTCGCTTTGGCTTTGGCAATCTGCAAGACCCGGAAACCGGCCGACAAAAAACGCTTTTTTTCCGTCAGGCGCTCCGCGACCAGTTCGCCGCACAGTTTGCACAACGCAAACAGGCGCTAGATCAACTGTTTGCACGCTTTGAGATGCGACCCTTGTATGTCGCCGGCGCGTTCGAGGCCAGCCTGGTTTCGGATTATTTTGAACAACTGATGCACTAGCGGGGCATGATGAAACAGATTCTTTTTGCGTGGCTAGCCACAGGCCTGATGAGCACGGCAGCGTTTGCCGCACCACAACCGACAACCGCATCGCTTGCACGTACACCAGCGGCGAATGCAAAAACGGTTGGGGTCAAGGTTTTGCGTGTGCAAAACCCCGTCACCTATGCAGGGATTCAGTTGGGGGATGTCTTGCAACGCACTGTCCAACTTGCCGTCGCGGCGGAGAACACCCTGGACACGCAGCAATTGCCTTTAAAAGGAGTACAGCGCAACGGCATTGAACTCAGACAGCTACAATTGCGCAGCGAACACCAATCTGGCCAGATAATCTACACGCTGGTGTTTGCGTATCAAGTATTTGCCAGCGCTGGTAAACCGCAGCAATTGCAACTTCCGGCTGAACATCTGGCTTTTAAAAATGGGGCAATCATTGAGTTACCGGCATGGCGGTTCTGGCTGATGGCGCAGTTGCCTGACCGCTTACAGCCAGCCAAACCCACGGTGATTGCCCAATACCGTCCAGCTTTACTAGATACTGGCATGACCCACCATGCGCTGATATTCAGTCTACTGCTGGCATGCCTGAGCGGACTAGTCTTGCTGATTCGTAATGCAGACTGGCACTGGTTACCGATCATGAATGGCCCTTTTGCCCGTGCTTATCGTCAAATCAAGCATTTACCTGCCACCGCCAACGGACAGCAACAGGCTGCTCTGCTGCTTATGCAGGCGTTTAACACCCGGTTTGGTCAGCACATGCTAGCCAGTCAAGTGGCTAGCTTTGTCGCACAACAGCCAGTGTTTCAATCGCTGGAATCGCAGATACATCGCTTGTTCAACGAAATCAATGCAGTGTTATATGGCAATAGCAAACCGGATGTCACCAATTTCTTGCAGCAGTGCAAGAAATTGACCCGCCAGTTGCGTGATTGTGAACGGAGGGTGTAATGCATTGGCTACACCCTTGGTTTTTACTGTTATTGCCTGTGGTCACCGTGCCGTTTTGGCTTAAAAGTCGCCACGCCCAAAGCTATTCCTGGCTAGAAATGGTGCCCGAGGATGCGTTTTCCGAGCGCATGCACAAGCTGGTCAAGGCTGCGACGGCTCTGTTATTCCTGTGCCTGGTACTGGCGCTGGCAGGCCCGCAAGGTGAGAGTCATCAGACACAAAAAGTAGGCAAAGGCGCACAAAGCGTGTTTGTGATTGACCGTAGCGTGAGCATGGATCACCCGTTTGCCGGTCAGGCCACAGGTGGCCATGCCGCAGAAATAAAATCCGCAGCCGCCAGACGCCTGATTACGGCTTTTATTGACTCACGCCCAGATGACATGATGGGGGTAGTCGGTTTTACCAACTCGGCGCTGTATGGCATGAAAATCACCACCAACCGTGATGGCATTCATGCCGCCATTCAGGCGGCGACCGGCCCGGCTTTGAACCAGACCAATATCGGCGCTGGCATCACCCATGCCTTCACCTTGTTCGAGCCGATTGCCAGCAGCGGTTCACGTGCGATTGTGCTGCTGTCGGACGGGGCCGGTAAACTTAGCCCGCGTGTGAAGTACCAGATTCAAAAACAACTGGTGGCTAAAAAACTGAATTTATACTGGATTGTGCTGCGTGAGCCGGATGACATCAGTATTTTCAGCAAGAATACGTATGACAAAGAACGCATGCCGGAAGCCATCGCGCTGGACAGGTTCTTTCAGTCGCTCAACATCAAATACAAAGCCTTTGAAGCCGATAACGCCACGGCACTTGAATCTGCGTTACGTGATATTGATGCCAAGGAAAAAAATGTCATCCAGTACAGCGTCATTATCCCCGGTCATGATTATGCCGAGGACCTGATTGTGCTGGCATTACTATTGGGCCTCGGCCTGGTGCTGATTAAACAGCTTAAGGTGTACTAATGAAGGTGTACTCAATGAAAGGTCGTCTACATGCGCAGCTATCGTAAACATGCCAATTGGCTGTGGGGCAGTCTGGCCCTGACAAGCTTGGTTGGGGCCGCGTATTTTGGCTGGCAATTGCATACACTTCAGGCACTGAATACACAGATACAGGCAGGCCAGGTCATCAAGCAAGGCGGCAGCGCTTTTCTACAAAAGTACACTGCGGCCTATGCCCAGGGTAAGCATGGCGACTATAAGCATGCAGTGCAAAGCTATGGTCAGGCCCTTGAGTTATCGCCACCTGCCGAGGCATTGCCGCACATTCATTTTAATATCGGCAACAATCTGTTTTTATCGGGTCTGGCACGCACCGTCAATGAAGATGGCACCTTTCACGACGAAGCGCGCTATGCCTTTACCCAGGCCAAAATTGCCTACGAGCAAGCCCTGCGCTTGCAGCCTGCCGACCAGGCAGCCAAATTCAACCTGGCCTTGCTGCATTCGGTGATGGCCAGAGGCATGCAAGCCAGCAGCAAAGATCAGTCGCACATGGAATTAAGTAACCTGCCGATTGGATTGCCATAATGCGCTGGAAACCTTGGTTGAAACAACATTATGAGCCCGCATGCTATGTGGTCGCGCTAATGCTGCTGGTGCTGGCCCTGGTCAAACCTGACATTCAGCTCAAACAAAAGGTACAGCATTACTTGCTGATTGCCGACGTGTCACAAAGCATGAATGCCGAAGATGAACGCTTGCAACAACAGCAGGTCAGCCGTTTGGCCTATAGCCAGCATTTAATGACATCGCTGGTACGCACTTCCCCTTGCGGCACCTACTTTAGTCTGGGCATTTTTGCCTCAGACAATATCGCCATGCTGCAAACACCGCTCGAAGTATGCAACAACCTCGATGTGATTATGGACGCCGTCGACCATCTGGAATGGCGCATGGCCTGGAAAGGCAATAGCCGCCTGAGCTTTGCCGTACACGCCGCCACCCATGTCTATGATGCCCTCAACCAGCCCGCACACTTGCTGTTTTTTACCGATGGTGATGAAGCCCCGCGCGTCAATGTCACCATTAAGCAAGACCTGAGCGGCGTGCAAATCGGCGAATTTTTTACCTTTATTGGCGTGGGCGGCCCGCAAAAAGTCGCCATTCCGCGTTTCAACGCGAGCAATCGACGCGTAGGCTATTGGCCTATCAGTGAAAACAACAATGCAGGCGCTGTTGGCGTGACATATGCTGACCCCAGTCAGGATGAACCCGACCCACCCGTGGCCTATGCCGAGTATGACCGCTTACTGTCACAGCTCGAAGAAGATTACCTGAAGACTTTGGCCAGCGAATTTAAAGGCAGCTACCTCAAAGGCAAGGACGAACCGGCATTTTACCGAGCGTTAGCCGATAAACCAGGCACAGCCCATTTTGTGACGGATTACCCGTTGCGGCCGGTTTATCTGATAGTGGCACTGCTGTTGCTGCTAGCCACCTATCTGCCCGATATTCAGTGGCGGCGACAGGCGGCGTAAGCATCAAAGGCCAGCCAATTGGATATTGCTGCAGATGGAGGTTACCGCGCTTCTCAGTACCTTAATACGCTCGCCTATGAATTTAAAAATGTGATTTTTACGGCGTTGAAAATAGATGTTTGACCCGTTTTTGCGTCATGATGCAAGCTGAAACCCACACGAAAACCCTGCCCAGCCATGCACACCAGAACCCGCTTCCTGCTCATCGTCGGCCTGCTGTTTGCCGCCAGCCAGTGGCGCACCTGGCTGTTCACCCTCTCACCGCCGCCAGACTACAGCCACGGTCAAGTCGTGCTCTACGCCACTGACTGGTGCCCCTACTGCGAAAAAACCCGCGCCCTGCTCACCAGCAAAGGCATCCCGTTCAAGGAAATGAATATCGAAACCTCAGAAGAAGCCCGCAGCCAATACCAACGCCTAGCCGCAAATGGCGTGCCGGTATTACTGGTAGCAGGGGAAGTAGTGCGCGGATATAACCCTCTGAGGATAGAGATGGTGCTGGATAAATGGCAGCGTACTCACATCAAGTGACAAATAGAGAAAAGGGCAATTCTAATGTGCTTAATTTGAACTGCTGAGATAGAAAATTTTAATAAATCAAATTTCATTATTTGAACACAAAAAAATTTTGCTATAATTATTTGCAAATGAATATCTTAATATGTTAATGGAACCCTAAACCATGAACAAAATTGTACCCCTTATATCTTTACTTTTATCCTTATTTTCTTCTTGTGTAAACGCTCAATTAGTAGAGTTGGTTTCTGATGGTAGTTTTGAAATTGAACTTAATACGCCTTCATCTCCGTGGTTATATACTTCTGATAATTCTGGTGGTCTTTTTATGGTTACTGATGATGGTGGACCATTTGAACTAGGTCTGGGCAAAGGTATTATTTTTGCTAATTTTGGAGCTTTCGATTACTTAAGCCAAACATTAATTGTTAATTCAGGTTCAACTTTAACCCTTTCTTTCGATTTAAACAGAGGCGGCACTGGTTTTGGAGGTTCTGCTGTAGGTGTTTTTGTCGATGTAAATTTGGGTGGTAACAAAATTTTTAGTTGTATAGATTCAGCATGTGGGCCTGGAGATACAAATAAAACTACAAATTTCATAGTTAATACAATTACTACTCAAAAAAATCCTGTTCTAACTTTTGCCCTTAGAAATGACCCTAGCAACGGAATATTACGTAACGTGTCTGCAAAAATAAACACTCCAGTCCCCTCACCTGTGCCTGAGCCTGAAACTTATGCAATGCTAGCTTTAGGGGTAGCTGTGATTGGTGCACTTAGCAGACGTAAAAAAACCATATATTGAGTTGCTTTAGTCAAATGAAAATTCAGTCAAAAGTTTAATTGTTTAATCAATTGAATAAAAAAATTTACATACAAAGCCTTTCATTTCATAACCAAAAACGCAATGTTTATATGAAGGTTATTTAATCAGTTCGTCAATTATTTGTTTTCACTTTGACCATAAACGTCAGGCAAAAGCATAACGAATTATGCTTTTGCCTGTTTTTTTTGTAGCCTTGATTAGCTTTATTTATTTCTGATTTATAGTCGGTTCTAAATAATCATCTGGTGCCAAATCCTCCAAGCCAGATACACGACGAGTTACTTCAAACGACGAGGGCCCGGTTTGAATAACTGCAAACAGCGAATATGATGTTCCTGATGAGGTATATGGCGTAGCCTCTATATAAGCACCAGGGATTTGTACGGTTGCTGTAATTTTTGTTACAAGACAGACCCCACGACTAGCTGCTTCCCAGGTTGTAATGGGAGTTACATGATACGTATCATCATGACAAAAAAGACTCATGTAGCTAACACCACCACTTACGTTGTAGTTGGTTGTGTTGATTATTTTTACTACGTCATAACTCATACTCTTCTCCTTTATGTTGGGCTAAAACATTAAATGAGTGCGAAAGTGCAGCATGCAACCGGCACCGATTCAGCAATGGGTTAGACTTGATTGATTCACATTTTTAAGCCAGTTTTACCCATCACCTTTACCTATCTTATCAGCTAATTAACTGATTTGATGACCTCATATCATTTTTCATGAGTTATTTATTAAGAAGCGTAAATTGCATTTGCATTTACAGAAGAGGAGTTAAGTATTTCATTTGAAAAAATGAACCTAAAGATGGACGTGAGTGAAGCCACTTTCGATAATTGGAAACATAAGTAAGATGAGCGAATCTCAATTTATTAAGGAGCCTAAAGCATCTGGAGAAAGAGAACAGCAGATCAACGGGTAAGACTGATTGATTGATTTGATTCAAACAAAAACAAACCTACACATAGCAACCAACACAAGCGTCAGAATGGAGTTCACCTGCACAAGATATAAGATAAAGCCAACCGGTAAGCCGGGTTCTGTAACTACTTGCGTAGCCGACAGCCATTCCTCTAGGCGTGCAATTACTCACACGCTCAAGCTATCTACCCGCTGGCAGCGCGAGCCACGCCTTATGTCTTGCGACAAATGCCAGCCTATTTGATATTGCTGCAGATGGAGGTTACCGCGTTTCACCCGTTTCGACGCAAGTTCGCAACAAGTTGCTCACTGGTCGAACCGACTCGTCTCTGTGGCCCTATTCCTCACCTTATACCTTGCGGCTTTCAGCGTACGGCCGTTAGCCGTCATCCCGCTCTGTGCAGCCCGGACTTTCCTCTCCCTATTTGCATAGGCAGCGACTGTCTGGTTGGCTTCATTTGTATTTTACCATGCCGACCTATGCACCCTATAATAAAGGCCTTTACGCACACGTTTGCCCAGCATGCCTCACTCAGACAAACCCGGCCAACTCCACCCTTCCTGGCAAGCCAAGATCGGCCACGAACTTGATCAACCTTATATGTTGCAACTCAAGGCGTTTTTGCAGCAGGAAAAAGCCGCCGGCAAAACCATCTTTCCGCCCGGCCCGTTGATTTTTAATGCTTTTAACCATACGCCATTTGAACAGGTGCGCGTGGTGATTATTGGTCAAGACCCCTACCACGGGCCGGGACAAGCGCATGGCCTGAGTTTTTCGGTGCCTGCGGGTGTGGCGTTGCAGCCGTCGCTGATGAATATTTTTAAGGAAATTGAAGCCGACCTTGGCATCCGCATGAGTGGCAGTGGCGATTTAACGCCGTGGGCAGCACAGGGTGTACTGTTACTCAATGCCACGCTGACGGTACAGCTCGCGAATGCTGGTTCACACCAAAACCGTGGCTGGGAGCAGTTTACCGATGCGGCGATTGCCGCGCTCAACCAGCACCACGAGGGGCTGGTGTTTGTGCTTTGGGGCAGTTATGCGCAGAAAAAAGGGGCCGTAATCGACCCCAATCAACATCTGATTCTCAAATCGGTGCACCCGTCACCGCTGTCGGCGCACCGTGGCTTTTTTGGTAACCGGCAGTTTTCGCAGATTAATCAGTACCTGCAATCACGTGGGCAGGTGCCGATCAACTGGCAACTTTAAACTTGCTTGACCTGACAAGCACAATTCTCTAAACCCGACCAGACTGCAATACCACGTAGCCTGCCAATATCTCATCGCGGAACGCTGGCGGCATGCTGGCCCAATCGACGATTTGTACCATAATCGGCAGATTACTCTCGCTCAATGCTGACCGTATTGCGCTCAAATCTCGTGTAGAACGACCATTCAATACCGCAGTATCCACAGAGGCAGGCAAAGCGGTCTCGGGGAAACGAGCCACCAAATCCAGATCGCTGGCTTCAAAGTGGTCGCCATTGACGCGTGAACCATAGGCCCAGACTTCTGCGTGCGGCAGATACGCTTTTAACAACTGCTGTACTTGCGCAAGATATTTGTCAGGCAAATATAGCGTTTGCAATTCAGGCATCGTCCATTTTTCCAAGCGCGGTGTTGAGTGTCGCAATTAATTGACTGGTGTCTTGCAGAAATGCGGGCATCAGCACCAGCGTTTGCTCGGCAAATGCAGCACCGTAATCATGCGCGGTATTATTACGATTATCGCGGTAGACAAACCAGCGCTCGACCTCTTCCCGCCCCATCAAACTGTGGGTAGCGGCAAGACGCAACACATCTTTGACCGTCATAGACTCCAGCTTTTTGCCAGTGTGGCCATAGGCCTTGAGGGCCTTTTTGAGCAACTTGAAAGCGGTTTCTTGCGTGAGCTCGTAGCCTTTGATAATGGCATTACGAAACACTTCCTGGTCGATGCTGCCAGCCTCTGCCTGCTGATAAAAACGTAATGAAGATTCCAATGTTTGCCGACAACGCAGCAAATGGTCAGTATTCAGGTACTGCATACCCACTCCTGCGCTGTAGGTTGACTGACAAAATGGCTGTAATCACCAACTTAGGGCTTGACTTCAAGCGCATTTTTCACCGATTTAACGCCGCTGACGCCGCGGGCTATCTTCTCGGCGCGGGCTTTTTGTTCGGCAGTATCGACAAAGCCGCTCAAAATCACATTGTTGTCTTTGGTTTCTACGCTGACTTTAAAGCTGCTGAAGTTTTTTTCGATTAAATACTTGGACTTGATTTTGCTGGTAATGGCGCTGTCAGACGCCAGTTGTTTGTTTTCACCGGTATCGACTGCCGATTTGTAGCCGGAAAATTCTTCTTCGCTCAGGCTGCCATTGTGGTTTTTGTCGGCTTTGGCAAAGCCTTTTTTGCTAAACACACTGTCTTTGGCGGCTTCGGCCTTGCTCAGTTTGCCATCGCCATTAGCATCCAGACTGCCAAACGCTTGCTGATAGGGTGTTTGCCCGCGCATTTCGTCCAGCGTGACTGCCAACACGGCGGGGGACAATACGGTGATAGAGACTGCTGCCAGTACGTTCATGCCCAATTTGTTCATCGATCATCTCCTGGTGGTTAATTGATGGTTCGCTCATCTTAAACCAGTTTCCATGCCACTGTCTGCCCTGCCCTCAGCGGCACCAGTTCATCCCCAGCAAAGGCGATGGTTTCTGGCACAGTCCAGCTTTGTTTACGCAGGGTGACTTTGCTGGTGTTGCGTGGCAACTGATAAAAATCCGGGCCATAAAAGCTGGCAAAGGCTTCCAGTTTATCCAGCGCAGCGGCTTCTTCAAACGCTTCGGCATACAGTTCAATTGCGGCATGTGCGGTATACATGCCGGCGCAACCACAACTGGCTTCTTTGGCTGATTTTGGGTGCGGCGCACTGTCGGTGCCGAGGAAAAACTTGCCAGAATCAGAAATCGCTGCCTTGACCAGTGCTTCGCGGTGGGTTTCGCGCTTGAGTACCGGCAGGCAATAGTGGTGCGGACGGATGCCGCCAGTAAACATGGCGTTGCGGTTCATCAGCAAATGGTGGGCAGTGATGGTGGCGGCCAGATTCGCTGGGCCCGAGGCGACAAACTCGGCAGCATCGCGGGTGGTGATATGCTCGAACACCACCTTGAGGCCGGGAAAGTCTTGCAGCAGCGGCTGCAAATGGCGCTCGATAAACACTTTTTCACGGTCAAACACATCAACTTCGCTATCGGTCACTTCACCATGAATCAGCAGCGGCATGCCCTGCTTTTCCATCTCGGCCAGCGCAGCAGCGCATTTGTGCAAACTGGTAACGCCGGAATCACTATTGGTGGTAGCCCCCGCCGGATACAGTTTCACGGCATGCACCACACCGCTGTGGCGGGCACGGGCAATTTCTTGGGCGGGCGTGTTGTCGGTCAGATACAACGTCATCAGCGGCTCGAACATGCTACCTGCGGGCAGTGCCTGCAAGATGCGCGCATGGTAGGCCAATGCCATCGCGGCGGTGGTGACGGGCGGACGCAAATTGGGCATGACAATGGCACGGGCAAATTGTCTGGCGGTATCCGGCAACACGGCTTTCAGCGCGTCGCCATCACGCAGATGCAAATGCCAGTCATCGGGGCGGGTGATTTCTAATGATAGGGTCATGGGGTGCTTTCTATGCCGATTTCTTCAAATCTAATTTCTGCTATTCCGGTTTTCTTAACTTTTAGCCCGCATTTTTCAGTTGCAGTGCGGCCTCATATAACTCGTTTTTTTTGTGTCCGGTAATGTCTGTGGCCAGTGCCACCGCCTGCTTGAGCGGCAGTTCGGCCAGCAAACGGGTGAGGATACGCTGTGTCTCGTCATCCAAGCCTTGTGTTTCAAGCTCGACGGCCGGGTGCAGGCAGAGCACAAACTCGCCGCGTTGCTGGTTGGCGTCCGCTTCTATCCACGCCAGCATGTCGGCCAGCGGCGCGGTGTGTATGGTTTCAAAGGTTTTGGTCAGCTCGCGTGCTAGTGTGAGTGTCCGTGCTGCGCCTAGCACATGCAGCATGTCTTGCACACACTCGACGATGCGGTGTGGTGCTTCGTAAAACACCTGCGTCAGCGGCACAACCTGCAAGGCTTGCAAGCGTTTACGGCGTTGCGACTGGCTGGCTGGCAAAAAACCGATAAAGCTAAAACCGGGCTCGGCTATACCTGCGGCGGAAAGCGCTGTAATCACAGCACTGACGCCAGGCACTGGCACCACTTTACCGCCTGCGGCGCGTACCGCTTGTACGACGACCGCTCCCGGATCACTCACGGCCGGAGTACCGGCATCCGTCACCAGTGCAATCGACTCGCCTGCCTGCAAGCGTTTAATCAAGGCTACTGCAGATTGTTGCTCGTTATGCTCATGCACGGCAATTAGCGGTTTGCTAATGCCAAAATGGCGCAACAAACCGATGCTGTGGCGGGTATCCTCGGCGGCGATGGCATCCACCTGCTTGAGGGTGTCCAGCGCGCGTAGCGTGATGTCGCCCAGATTGCCGATAGGCGTGGCCACCACATATAATGTACCCATCTCGTTCATGTGGGCATTTTAAGGCATGGTGGACGTTTCGCTAAGTATTATTCAAATGCGCTCAAAACCATGCTGAATTGATACTGTGCACGGCTCGATTCATCCACCGAGAACATATAGGCGATGAAACTGAACCTCAACAACCGTGGTTTGGCAGCCGAAGCCGCTGCCGCCAGCTATTTGCAGCAACAAGGCCTGACTTTGCTCGCGCAAAACTATAGCTGCCGATTTGGCGAAATAGACCTGATTATGCGTGACGGGCGCACACTGGTGTTTGTCGAAGTGCGCTTGCGCAGCAACAATGGCTTTACTTCTGCGGCTGACAGCATACATACCCGCAAGCAGCAAAAACTTATCCGCACCGCTCAATTTTATTTACAAAGCCATGATCTGAATCTGCCATGCCGATTTGATGCAGTGTTGTTTGCCAACGTTAAACAAAGCGAACCACAATGGATTCGTAATGCAATCGACACATAAAAGGCGTAGAATTTTAATTGCTGTCGATTGTCTGATAGCTATCTCTGAATTTTCACTGGTGTTTTAATCATTCGCAAGGAAGCTTCATGACCTCAATTTCTCACTGTCTGCTGGCTCTATTTCTGTGTACACAATTGAGTGGATGCTTTACTGCGGTAGTAGGGGGTGCAGCCGCCGGTGGTGTCATGGCTGTGGATAGACGCACTTCGGGCATATACATCGAAGACGAAAATATTGAACTGAAAGCGAGCAAACGTCTGGCAACCTATATGGATGCGGCAGCGCATATCAATGTCACCAGTTACAACCGTATCGTGCTGCTGACCGGTGAAGTCCCTACGGCAGCACAACGTGCCCAAGCTGAAACTTTGACGCGTGAAATTTCGAATGTGCGTGAGATACACAACGCATTGGCCGTACGTGCAGCCTCCAGCCTGTCTGAGCGTGGTGAAGATACTTTTCTGACCACCAAGGTCAAAACCAGATTCGTCAGCGAAAACAAGTTTTCTGCCAACTTGGTCAAGGTAGTCAGCGAAGCAGGCACCGTCTACCTGATTGGCATCGTTACCCAAAAAGAGGCTGAAGATGCCGTTGAAATTGCCCGAACCACTGAAGGTGTAAGCAAGGTGGTTAAGGTGTTTGAATATATCCAGTAACGCGCCCAAAGCCGCGAGGACTGTGTTAACCCGATTACCCCATTTTTAAGGAAGATTCATGGCGCAACAAGAAATGATTATTCAGGGCATTACCCTGGCCGGCAAACAGTTTCGCCCTAGCGACTGGGTAGACCGTATGTGCAGTACCTATGCCACGTTTGGCGATGATAAAAAGTTGCGCTATTCGCCATATTTGAAACCCAAGTTGGTCAACAATGTACGCAGTCTATCGGTCGATGTGAAGTTGAAAGATGTTAACCCGGAAGGTTTTGAGCAATTAATGCAGTTTGCCAGAGAAAATCAGTTAAGCGTGATTGATGCCGAAGGACAACCCGTGACGCTGGACTAGCCTAAGGCCATCGCCAAGTTAGCCTGCTAAGATTTGGCTATGTGGTTTGGTGGAACACGTCGGTTCAGAAGTGAAACTGCGGCAATTCAATACCCAGATGATTTATAAAGTTTTTTGCTCCGACATAATACTTTACCGGCACCGAGTACAAAATACCATTGCAGAACACTTTTATTTGCCTGATCGCGCGCGTACCTGCTGTTCCAGCCATCCTTTGCTCACCGCACCTCGATGCAAATTGACTGGCTGACCCAATGGGTCATAAATGACAGTAGTCGGCAACACGTCCACGGCGGGCAATGGTGGTGTTTGGCGTTCACCCAGTATCACCGGAAATGAAACCAGCATATCTTCAACAAAGTTGAGTACCGAGCGCTCGTTTTCATATTGCACAGCAACGCCAATCACCACAACATTGCGTGACTGATACTGGTCAGCAAATGTCACCAGTTCTGGCATCTCTTGCAAACAAGGTGGACACCACGGTGCCCAATAATTGACAACGACCCACTTTCCTCGGTAATTAGCCAAACGATGCAACTTACCGGTGGTGTCTTGCCACTGAAAGTCTCGTGGCATACGTTGTGACTCGGCCCATGCAGTCAAACTGGTGTTAACTAGCATGATCAACCATAGCAACAGTGTCAGCTTAATAACCTTGTGCAGGACATTGGACGGGATATGTAATTGATTCATGGACAGTAAATTTGCTTGTCAGTAACATCACTTTAGGCGGCATCATACGATAATTAACGATGAAAAGCCTTGATTCTGTCAGAAAACTATTGCTATACTTCATGAAAACACCATTGCAAAACTCAGCCTGTTTTACCGAGATAAAAGCAAACATGTCTCAAACTTCACTATTTGTGACATTTTGTTATTAGTCGGAATTATTTGAGTTTCAATTCAGTCTATCTATCTTTTCGAATTTTATCCATTTACAGAGGCAATAATGAGCGAAACCATAACCCATTTAAGTGATGCGAGTTTTGAGCAGGAAGTGCTGCAATCCACCATCCCGGTCCTGGTTGATTACTGGGCAGAGTGGTGCGGACCGTGCAAAATGATTGCACCTATTTTAGATGACATTAGCAAAGAGTATGCTGGCCGTCTGAAAGTGGCCAAACTGAAAATTGATGAAAACCAGAATACACCGCCCAAGTATGGTATCCGTGGCATTCCAACCTTGATGCTGTTTAAGAATGGCAATGTCGAAGCCACCAAAGTGGGGGCTTTGTCCAAGTCACAATTAAGCGCATTTATCGACAGCAACATCTAGCAAATCACAGATATCCCCCGGTTTCCTCACCGCATGAAACCGGGTCGGTCATTCTAATCATTCTCCGTCGTTACTCTTGAGCGAGTCTCTTCATGCATTTATCCGACCTTAAACATCTCCCTGTCACCGAACTGGTTGAAATGGCTATTGCCAATGACATTGAAAATGCCAGCCGCATGCGTAAGCAGGACTTGATTTTTGCTATCTTGAAAAACAAGGCAAAAAAGGGAGACAGTATTTTTGGTGATGGTACGCTCGAAGTCTTGCCGGATGGCTTTGGTTTTTTACGCTCCCCGGACACCTCTTATTTAGCCGGCCCTGACGATATTTACGTCTCTCCTTCGCAGATTCGTCGCTTCAATCTACACACCGGCGATACCATACAAGGTGAAATCCGCACCCCCAAAGAAGGCGAACGTTACTTCGCGCTGGTCAAGGTTGACAGCGTGAACGCTGAGGCCCCGGAAAACACCAAACACAAAATTTTATTTGAAAATCTGACACCGCTGTTTCCGACCATTCCCTTAACATTGGAGCGTGATATTCGCGGTGAAGAAAATATCACCAGCCGCGTGATTGACATGATTGCACCAATCGGAAGAGGTCAGAGGGCCTTGCTGGTAGCCAGCCCCAAGAGTGGTAAAACGGTAATGCTGCAAAACATTGCCCATGCCATTACTGCCAATCACGCTGACTGTATTTTGATTGTGCTGCTTATTGATGAACGCCCGGAAGAAGTGACCGAAATGACCCGTTCGGTACGCGGTGAAGTCGTGGCATCAACCTTTGACGAGCCTGCGACCCGCCATGTGCAAGTGGCCGAGATGGTGCTAGAAAAAGCCAAGCGTCTGGTCGAGCATAAAAAAGATGTGGTGATTCTACTTGACTCTATCACACGTTTGGCACGGGCCTATAACACCGTTATCCCATCATCCGGCAAGGTACTGACAGGCGGTGTGGATGCCAATGCGTTGCAAAAACCCAAGCGTTTTTTTGGTGCGGCACGGAACATTGAGGAAGGAGGCTCGCTGACCATTATTGCGACTGCACTGGTAGATACCGGCTCGCGTATGGATGATGTAATTTACGAAGAGTTTAAAGGTACAGGCAATATGGAGATTCATCTGGATCGCCGCATGGCCGAAAAACGAATTTATCCGGCCATCAACGTCAACAAATCTGGCACCCGTCGCGAAGAACTACTACTGGAAAAAGATGTGTTACAGAAAATCTGGGTACTGCGCAAGCTGCTCTACCCAATGGACGACCTCGAAGCAATGGAATTCCTGCTTGATAAAATCAAGGCGACCAAAACTAACAACGATTTCTTTGACAGCATGCGTCGTGGCTCATAGGCAGATTATTTGTCGCCTGCCGGCAAAAACTCCTTGTCAAACGTCTGTTGTT
>CAYYBN010000002.1:15697-26478 GCA_964470225.1 uncultured Methylotenera sp.
CGCGTGTTTAATGCAACTGCTTAAGATTAGAGAGAAAGCATGAAAGCTGATATTCATCCAAATTACCCTGAAATCAATGTCACCTGTAGTTGTGGCAACAAGTTCAAGACACGTTCTACCAACAGTAAAGACCTGAACATTGAAGTGTGCTCACAATGCCATCCGTTTTATACCGGCAAACAAAAAATTGTGGACACCGCTGGTCGCGTTGAGAAATTCCGCCAAAAATACGGCATGTAATTTGTTGGTTTCTTCTAAAAAGGCAGCGTGGCTGCCTTTTTTATTTTTGTCGCTGCTTTGCGTTAATATGACAACATCGCATTCTGAGCTTTGACTGACACATGCAGTTTTACATAGACCATGACTGGCAGGAAAACATGGCCACGCCGCGTGCAAAAGTGGGTGAGCGTGCCAAAACGCATTTGCTCATTTTTCTCTGTGCAATCTGGCTATGTGTGGGTTTGGTCGGTCATTCACCATGGAAGCCGTTTGAATCACAATCAATCAGCATCATACAATCGTTGTTACAACACCCATTCTGGCAAGCACAAAGCTGGACAGGCGGTTACTGGATTGCTCCTGTTTCGGCTGGTGACCCTGTACTGGATACGCCACCGCTGTTCTATTGGTTAGCCACGGCCTTTGCCCTGTTATTACAATCCGTATTATCGGTACATGACGCCGCCCGCCTCAGTGTCGGGGTATGGATGCTGATTGCACTTTTCATGGTCGGACTGAGTGGGCGTGAGTTGTGGAACCAAGGTGTCGGTCGTCAGACCAACTTTGTGTTTATTGGCTGCCTGGGACTGGTTATCAGCGCACATACCCTGATGCCAGCGACAGCCACGCTGGCTGGCATTAGCCTGTCGTTTTATGCACTGGCATTGGTATTGCGAAAGCCGGCACGTGCTGTGCCATTGATGAGTGCAGGCCTGCTGATTGCCTTTTTGTCATCTGGGGTTTTGCCATTTCTGATCATCCTGTTATCCACGGCTGTGTTGTGTTGTTGCCCGACGCAATGGCAACAGAAAACTGTGATGCGCGCCTTATTACTGGCATTGTTGCTTGCACTGCCGGTGATGGTTTTGTGGTGCTGGCTTTGCCAACAGTGGGCACCAACGCTTTGGCAAAGCTGGTGGCAGACACAATGGCATGTGTATTTGCCCAGCAAACACTGGTACTTCATGCGTACGCTGGCCTGGTTTGCGTGGCCAGCGCTACCCTTTGCACTCTGGGGTATCTGGCGTTTTCGCCAATCGCTGCTACAGACACCCAGGTTTCAGCTTTGCTTGTCGTTTTTTAGCTTGGCTTTTTTACTCACTGGCTTTATGGGTGACCGCAGCGAGTTACATGCGCTGCCCCTGCTAGTACCTTTAACCGCATTGGCCTCTGGTAGTATTGAAACATTAAAGCGTGGTGCAGCAGGCGCACTCAACTGGTTTGGGCTGATTTTATTTGGTCTGTTGATAGGCATAGCCTGGTTGGGTTGGTGGTCCATGCTGAGTGGTAGTCCGATGAAGCTATACCAACGCCTGAGTTACCTTTCTGGCCTGAAAACACTGGACTTCAGCTTGCTATATTGCGCCATTGCACTGGCTGTGACTCTGATTTGGCTATCTACTGTGTTACGTTCCAAACATTCCAACCGATCTACGGCCACCAATTGGGCCATAGGCATGACTTGTACCTGGACAGTATTTATGAGTTTGTGGCTGCCCATGCTGGAAGCTGCCCGCAGTTATCAGTCCATTTTTGAGGATCTGGGCAAACATTTGCCAGCCAGTTATGTCTGCATCAACACCCGCAATCTGGGCTCATCACAAACCGACCTGCTGCATTACCATGCGCGCATTGCTCCCGCAAAACTGCGTGAACAGGAAGATGATGCCTGTGATTTATATTTGATTGATGACGAACCAGGCAAACGCTTGTGGTTGCCCGGTAAAGCGTGGCAGACCTTATGGCAGGGAAAACACAGCCGACAAAGCCGTGAGTCGTTTCGCTTACTACAAAAAAGCAACCCTAAATAAGCTGGAGTGTTCTAACGAACATTCAACAGACTTCATCTGCTTTCAACATTGTTGCAAAGCCTGTACGTAGAACGCAGGGCCATGTGCCCTAACCGGTTTGAACCTCAGACTTGTAGTTTGGGGGCGACGTGTTGCTGTATGGCCGCAATGACCTTGGGATGTAGCCCACTACCTTGCTGTTGCTGGACATGAGTAACGATACTTTTAATCATCACCGAATTCCAAAACTTGTTTAAATGGCTGCCAATTTCTAGTTTGGCTTCTTCTATATTTGGATTAGCTTCAAAAAAGTCACCGATTTGATTGGCCATTTTGATTAGTTTTTCGATATCCATACAGTTTTATATCTCATCATTTTTTATTTTCAGACTCAACAGTGCGTAGTGACACACCCAAAGCCCCATGGTAGGCAACACACTGCCCACTGCGCGCAAAACCAATCAACGTTAAATCATACTTACTAGCCAACTGCACTGCCAGCGCAGTGGGTGCTGACATTGCTACCAGCGCCTGTCCACCCGCCATGGCCACTTTTTGCACCATCTCATAACTGGCACGACTGGTGGTTAAAATCCAAGCTTCATTCAAGGTGTCCAGTTGGCCTTGACGTAACAATGCCCCTAACAATTTATCAAGCGCATTGTGCCTGCCAACGTCTTCGCGCAGCAGCAAAATATCCCCCTGCAAATTCACCAGCGCACAGGCATGGCTAGCGCCTGTACGTTGTTGCAAAGATTGATACTGTGGCATTTGCTGCAACGCCCGATCAAGTGCAGACTGCGATATGACTAAACGCGTGTTTGCTTGTAAGGCGATTACTGGCCGTTTAAACACCTGCTGCAAACTTTCAGCCCCGCACAAGCCACAACCTGTTCGGCCAGTCAGGTTACGACGCGTAGCTTTCAACGCAGCAAACGCTGCACTGGCCAATTCAATCTGCACTTCAATGCCTTGGTCATCCACTACCTTCAAGTCAATCCCATAGTACTGACTGACTTCGCTGATAATGCCCTCGGTCAATCCAAAGCCATACGCAAAATCTTCCAGATCGTCAGGCGTAGCCAACATAACTACATGCGAAATACCGTTATAAACCAAAGCAATCGGCACTTCATTGGCCAACATGTCTTCAGTATCGATACGTTCGCCCTGACGATAGCGCAGTACATGCTGCATCTGGGCTACAGGTGGCAACGATAACGCCAGCGGTTGCTCAGTCATTCGGCTCGTTGTTTCAGCATGGACTGACTCACCAACAGCCATGGCTTGTTCGCGCAATCAGGAGACTACGCTTTGCGGATCCATTCCGCTCAGCTCAATCTGCGTATCACTGAAATGACGGTATTCTTTCTGCCACTCAGATAACTGGTTCACCTTGGACACCTGCACCGCCGTGACCTTATATTCCGGGCAATTGGTGGCCCAGTCCGAGTTGTCGGTGGTAATCACATTGGCACCCGATTCCGGATGGTGGAAGGTGGTATACACCACACCCGGCTGCACACGCTCGGTAATTTTTGCGCGCAAAACGGTTTGTCCGGCGCGGCTGGTAATGCCTACCCAGTCGCCTTCGGCGATCCCACGGTCTTCGGCGTCGTGCGGATGGATTTCAATCACATCCTCGGCATGCCAGACCACGTTTTGTGTACGGCGGGTTTGCGCACCAACGTTGTACTGCGACAGAATTCGACCAGTGGTCAAAATCAGTGGATATTTCTGGTTAACGCGCTCGGTGGTCGGCACGTACTGGGTGACAAAGAACTTACCTTTGCCACGTACAAATTCTTCTATGTGCATGGTCGGCGTACCGCTCGGTGCTTCATCGTTACATGGCCACTGGATACTGCCCAATTCGTCCAGTTTCTTGAAGCTGACACCGGCAAAGGTTGGGGTCAGTGCCGCGATTTCGTCCATGATGTCGCTGGCATGGTTATAGTGCATGGGGTAACCCAATGCCTCTGACAGTTTGGCGGTAATCTCCCAGTCTTCCATGCCATTTTTCGGTGTCATCACGCGGCGTACTGGCGAAATACGGCGCTCGGCATTGGTAAAGGTGCCGCTCTTCTCCAAGAAAGACGCCCCGGGGAAAAACACATGCGCATACTTGGCAGTTTCATTCAGGAACAGGTCCTGCACAATCACGCACTCCATGCTTTCGAGTGCATGGGTAACATGTTGGGTATCCGGGTCAGATTGGGCAATGTCTTCACCAACGCAATATATCGCCTTGAAGCTGCCTTCCGTGGCCAGATCCAGCATGTTCGGGATACGCAAGCCGGGGTCGGCGCTCAAGGGTACGCCCCATGCCTGCTCAAATAAAGCGCGGGTGGCCTCGTCAGACACATGGCGATAGCCGGGGAATTCGTGTGGCATGGAGCCCATGTCGCAGGAACCTTGCACGTTGTTTTGGCCACGTAACGGGTTGACACCTACGCCTTCGCGGCCGATGTTGGCCGTGGCCATGGCCAGGTTGGCGATACCCATGACAGCGGTCGACCCCTGACTGTGCTCGGTCACACCCAAGCCATAGTAAATGGCCGCATTACCACCCGTGGCATACAGACGAGCCGCTTCACGTATCAGCGCCGCCGGTACGCCGAGGTCTTTTTCCAAGGCTTCTGGCGAGTTATCCGCCTTGGCAGCAAAATCGCGCCAGGCGATATATGAATCCCATTCGCAGCGCTCTTTGACAAACGCTTCATTGACCAGGCCTTCGGTCACGATCACATGCGACATGGCGGAAATCAGCGCCACATTGGTGCCAGGACGCAGCTTGAGGTGGTAGTCAGCACGGATATGTGGCGAATTGGCCACCAGATCAATTTCACGCGGGTCGGCCACAATCAGCTTGGCACCTTCGCGCAGACGGCGTTTCATCATCGAGCCAAATACCGGGTGACCATCGGTCGGGTTGGCGCCGATGACAAAAATCACATCGGATTGCATCACCGAATCAAAGGTTTGGGTACCGGCAGACTCGCCCAAGGTTTGTTTGAGGCCATAGCCGGTTGGGCTGTGGCAAACGCGGGCGCAGGTATCCACGTTGTTGACGCCAAACACCGCACGAATCAGTTTTTGGGTGACATACACTTCTTCATTGGTGCAGCGGCTGGAGGTAATGCCCCCCACAGCTTCCTTGCCATAGGTGGTTTGTATGCGTTTGATTTCGCTGGCGGCGTAGTTGATGGCCTCATCCCAGCCGACTTTTTGCCACGGGTCATGGATGCTCTTGCGGATCATCGGCGTGGTAATGCGGTCCGCATGGGTGGCATAGCCCCAGGCAAAGCGGCCTTTGACGCAACTGTGGCCGTGGTTGGCACCACCGGTTTTGCTAGGCGTCATGCGTACCACTTGTTCGCCTTTCATTTCGGCATCAAAGCTGCAACCCACCCCGCAGTAAGCGCAGGTGGTGGTCACGGTATGTTCGGGTGTACCGGCTTCAATCACGGTTTTTTCCATCAGTGTTGCCGTTGGGCAGGCCTGTACACAGGCACCACATGATACACACTCAGAATCAAGAAAGTCTTTATTGCCCGCAGACACTTTACTCTCGAAACCTCTGCCCTGGATGGTCAGCGCAAAGGTACCCTGGGTTTCTTCGCAAGCGCGCACACACCGTGAGCAGACAATACATTTAGAGGGGTCAAAAGTGAAATACGGATTGGATTCGTCTTTGGTCTGGCCCAAATGGTTTTCACCGTCATAGCCATAACGCACTTCGCGTAAACCGACGGCACCGGCCATGTCTTGCAGTTCGCAATCACCATTGGCGGCACAGGTCAGGCAGTCCAGCGGGTGGTCGGAAATGTACAACTCCATCACGCCACGGCGAACGTCCGCCAGTTTGGGCGTTTGCGTTTTGACCTTGAGGCCGGGTGCCACCGGCGTGGTACACGAGGCCGGATAGCCACGACGGCCTTCAATCTCTACCAGACACAAACGGCAGGAACCAAACGGTTCCAGCGAGTCGGTCGCACACAGTTTGGGCACGGTCACGCCGCCCAGTTGCGCGGCATGCATGATAGACGTGCCTTCAGGCACTGTCACATCGACACCATCAATGTTCAGCGTCACCTGCGTGCTGCTGTCAGACCTGGGGGTGCCATAGTCTTTTTTCGGGTCATAGTTGAGCGCAGGACTTGCAGGCGCAGTGTATTTGATGTCATCCATAGTCACATCCTTGGCCGCCTAGGCAGCGGCCGCATCTTTGTTCAAACCAAAATCTTCAGGGAAATGATTCAAGGCGCTGAGCACCGGATACGGTGTCATGCCGCCCAAGGCACACAGCGAGCCATTGAGCATGGTATCCGACAGGTCGCGCAGAATTTGTATCTGCTTGCCCTGCTGTTTACCGGCAATCACCTTGTCCATCACCTCCACCCCACGGGTAGAGCCGATGCGGCAAGGGGTACACTTGCCACAGCTCTCCTCGGCGCAAAATTCAAAGGCATAACGCGCCATTTTGGCCATATCGACGCTGTCGTCAAACGCCACGATACCGCCATGGCCCAGCACCGCCCAAATTTTGCCAAATTCTTCATAATCCAGCGGCGTATCAAACTGGCTTTCCGGCAAGTAAGCGCCCAGCGGACCCCCGACCTGCACGGCACGCAGTGGCCGACCCGTGGCCGAACCTCCACCGTAGTCATAGAGCAGTTCGCGCAAGGTGGCGCCAAACGCCAACTCCACCAGCCCGGTTTGCTTGAGATTACCGGCCAACTGAATCGGCAGCGTGCCACGGGAGCGGCCCATGCCGTAGTCAGCATAATATTGCGCACCCTTGTCGAGGATAATCGGCACGGTGGCCAGTGAAATCACATTATTAACAATGGTCGGCTTGCCGAACAAACCTTCGATGGCGGGTAAGGGTGGTTTAAAACGCACCAGTCCGCGTTTGCCTTCCAGGCTTTCTAGCAGAGAGGTCTCTTCACCACAGACATAGGCCCCGGCTGCGCGACGTACTTCGAGATGGAAAGTCTTGCCGGAACCAGCAATATTGTCGCCCAGATAACCGGCCAGAGTAGCGCGGCGTATGGCTTCATTCAGGGTTTTCAGCGCATGCGGATACTCACTGCGCAAATAAATATAGCCTTGGGTCGCCCCAACGGCGATACCGGCAATGGTCATGCCCTCAATCAGCACATACGGGTCATCTTCCATAATCATGCGGTCAGAGTAGGTGCCAGAATCGCCTTCATCGGCATTACACACCACATATTTTTGCTCAGCAGGCGCATTCAGCACAGTGTTCCATTTAATACCAGTCGGGAATGCTGCACCGCCACGACCACGCAAACCGGAGTCAGTCACGGTTTTGACAATGTCAGCCCCGGTCATGGCCAGTGCATTTTTCAGGCCATGGTAGCCATCATGCGCCAGATAATCGTCCAGCGATAGCGGGTCGGTAATGCCGACGCGGGCAAAAGTCAGTCGTTGCTGTTTTTTCAGCCAGGCAAGCTCGGCGGTTAAGCCTAAATGAAGAGGATGGGCTTGCGCAGTGGCACTCAGCGCATCAAGGAAGTTGGCATGAAATAAGGCTGGCACATCAGCGGGCAGCACCGGGCCGAATGCAACGCGGCCTTGCGCAGTTTCCACCTCGACCAGCGGCTCCAGCCAGAACAAACCGCGTGAACCGTTGCGTACCAGTTGAATATCGAGTCCGCGGGTAGCAGCTTCTTTCACAATCGCCTTGGCGGTGCGCTCTGCGCCTAGTGACAAGGCGGTGGAATCAATCGGCACATACACCTTAACCATGGCACACCTCGGCAATCAGCGCAGACACTTTGTCACTGTCCATACGGCCATAGACTTCTTCATCCAGCATCACGGCGGGTGAACAGGCACAATTACCCAAACAGTAGACGGGCAATAATGTCAGTGTGCCATCTTGTGTGGTTTGGTGATAATCGACACCGAGTTTGGCCTTAAGCGCTGTTTCCAGCTTTTCTGACCCCATAGACTGACAGGATTCGGCGCGACAGACCTGCAAAATGTGATTGCCCACCGGATGCGTGCGGAAATGATGGTAGAAGCTGACCACGCCGTGCACTTCGGCCACGGACATCGCCAGCGCCTGCGCAATATCAGAATAGGTTTCTTCAGGCACGTATCCAATGTCATCCTGGATGGCATGTAATAACGGCATCAAACCGCCAGGTATCTGACGGTGCGCATCAATGTGCGCACGAATCAAAGACCAATGTGCTTGCGTAAGTAGATGATCCAAAACAACCCCTAAAATTTTATTTTAATTAAACACAAATCAAACATAATGATATGCCCAAATCAAGCCTTGTGAAAGCTAGAAAAGCGCTTAGAATACAATGCTCATCAAAAATCATGATTTAATTGAATCACTTGGCGAATACTAGCACCCCCCCAGACACTGCGCGCTTGATCGACCAATTCGGTCGAGAGGTCAACTACATCCGCTTATCGATTACTGATCGCTGCGATTTTCGCTGTCAATACTGCATGGCCGAAGACATGACCTTCTTACCTCGCGATGAAGTGTTGTCGCTGGAAGAATGTGCACGCCTGACACGGATATTTGTCAGTCTTGGTGTCAAGAAAGTTCGTATTACCGGCGGCGAGCCGCTGGTACGCAAAAATGTGTTGTGGCTGTTTGAACAGATTGGGCAACTGCCCGGTCTGCAGGAATGCGTAGTAACGACCAATGGTAGCCAACTGGATAAGCTAGCCGCCGGATTAAAACAAGCCGGTGTCGCCCGCATTAACGTATCGCTAGACAGTTTGCAAGCCGACCGCTTTAAACAGATTACGCGCATCGGTGACTTAAACAAAGTACTGGACGGCTTGCAGGCGGCGCACGCGGCTGGCTTTGAACATATCAAGCTGAACACCGTACTCATGCGCGGTATCAATGAGGATGAAGCAGTGGCGCTGGTGGCCTTTGCCATTGCCCAAGGCCATGACATCAGTTTTATCGAAGAAATGCCATTAGGTCATGTAGGTCACGACCGCGAGCAAAGCTGCGTTAGTAACGACGATACCCTGCGCCTGTTGCAGCAACATTATCCTCTCCTGCCTAGCCAACACGACAGTGGTGGGCCAGCCGCCTACTGGCAAGTACAGGGGCAGCGTACCCGTATCGGCTTTATTTCTCCACATAGCCACAATTTCTGCGAACGCTGTAACCGCGTTCGTATTACCTGCAAAGGCGAACTGTATTTATGTCTGGGCCAGGAAGATAAGGTCGACCTGATGCCTCTGCTCAGAGCGCACCCGCACGACGATCAACCCATCATCGATGCCATTCTGGCCAGCATGCGCATTAAACCCAAAGGGCATGATTTCGATTTGCGGCGCGCGCAACCGGCAGTTATCCGTTTCATGTCTCATACTGGTGGCTAATGGATATTACCGCCGTCATTCTGGCCGGTGGTCGTGGCAGCCGCATGGGGGGTGCCGACAAAGGGCTGGTGGTCTATCAAGGTCAGCCATTGGTTCATCAAGTGTGTCAACGTATCGCGCCGCAGGTAAAGCACCTGCTGATTAACGCCAACCGCAACCTGTCACAGTATCAGGCGCTGGGGTATACCGTGGATAATGACCGTTTTGACGGCCCGCTGGCTGGCATGGCGGCAGGCTTTCGCGCCCTGCAAGGCGAGTGGCTGCTGAGCGTGCCTTGTGACACGCCACAACTGCCAACAGACCTGGTGTACCGCTTGTGGCAGATGGCGCAGCATCAGCAGGTTATGTTGAGCATCGCCCGCAGTGCAAGTGGCCCGCACCCGGTCTGCTGCCTGATGCATCGATCACTGGCACAAAGCCTGCAGGCTTTTCTGGCACAGGGGCAGCGCAAGGTCAGCGCCTGGCAAAGCCAACATCCGCATGCCTGGGTGGACTTTGAAGATGACCTCGCATTTACCAACGTGAATACGCTTCCACCTGCCAATTCAGTTGGCTAACAGACTAAATGCCTGCCTCACATCCCGTCCTTATGTTTTTTGTATGCGGTGTCCAAGCCGTACACAGACAGGTAAAATAAGGCTTTTGCAACGCACACCTCACACTGATGACATCTTCACTTCCCCCCTTGAACGCCCTGGCATTGGACCCGACCTGCATGGATGACTATGACCCGAATGCGATGAGTGTCGCGCAGGCACGGCACTTTATTCAGCAGTTTTTAAGCCCGGTACAGTCACAGGAAACCATTGCCATACACGAGGCGCTGGGACGCGTGCTGGCCACACCTGTGGTGTCAGGTATGCAGGTGCCACAGCACAACAACTCGGCTATGGATGGCTATGCACTGCGCCATGCCGAAGCCGGACAACCGCTACGCGTAGTGGGGACTGCATTCGCTGGTCGGCCGTTTCATGGCGACATTCCGGCGGGCACCTGTATCAAAATCATGACCGGCGCAGTGGTGCCGGATGCGGTGAATACCGTGGTCATGCAGGAACACACCCGCCAGCAAGACGATTTGATGGAGGTGATAAAACTACCCCCTGCGGGCAGCAATGTGCGTTTGGCCGGAGAAGACCTGAGGCTGGGCCAAACCGTGCTATCGTCTGGCCAGCGTCTGCAATCAGCAGACATGGTCTTGCTGGCCTCACTGGGGATTGCTGAAGTAACGGTGTTTCGTCGCTTGAGGGTGGCTTTTTTCAGCACCGGCGATGAACTGGTAGCGGTCGGCCAACCCTTGCAGCCAGGACAAATTTACGACAGTAACCGCTACAGCCTGCGAGGGATGTGTCAGGCGCTGGGGGTAGAAATTAGCGA
>CAYYBN010000003.1:0-4769 GCA_964470225.1 uncultured Methylotenera sp.
CAAACAATTGCTTAAAGTAGTTGTACAAGGTTTTGGCCTTGTTGGACAACACCGGCAGCGCCGCGTCATTGCCCATGGAGCCTGCACCTTCCTCGCCGTTGTCTATCATAGGCTGCAACACAAACTTGAGGTCTTCCTGCGAATAACCAAAGGCTTGTTGCGCATCCAGCAAATTGGCCGCCAGTTTCACTTCACCAGTGCCAACCGTCGGCAGTTCAGCCAGGTGGAAGCGCGTTTGCGCTATCCACTGACGGTAAGGTTTGGCTTGAGCCAGTGCGGTCTTCACTTCTTCGTCATCAATGATACGGCCTTGTTCCATGTCAATAAGCAGCATCTTGCCTGGCTGCAAGCGCCATTTTTTGACAATTTTTTCTTGTGGGAAAGTAATCACGCCCATCTCGGAAGCCATCATGACGATGTCATCTTCGGTCACCAGATAACGGGCAGGACGCAAACCGTTGCGGTCCAGTGTGGCACCGATCATCTTACCATCAGTAAAGGCCACCGCAGCCGGGCCATCCCATGGCTCCATCAGCGCAGCGTGGTATTCATAGAAGGCACGACGGTCTTCATCCATCAGCGGGTTGCCAGCCCAGGCTTCTGGAATCAGCATCATCATGGCATGTGGCAGACTGTAGCCACCCGCCACCAGCAATTCCAGACAGTTGTCGAAACAGGCAGAGTCAGACTGACCATCGACGATTAAGGGCCATAACTTTTCCAGGTCTTCACCAAGCACTGCCGACTTCATGGTCTCGTGTCTGGCGGCCATCCAGTTGACGTTGCCTTGCACAGTATTGATTTCACCGTTGTGGGCAATCATGCGGAACGGATGGGCCAGATCCCAAGCCGGGAAAGTATTGGTGGAGAAACGCTGGTGCACCAGCGCCAGCGCGGAAACCACACGCGCGTCTTTCAAATCCTTGTAGTAAATACCAACTTCATTGGCCAGCAACATGCCTTTGTAGACAATGGTACGTGAGGACAAAGAGGGGATATAAAACTGTGCTTTGTCTTGCAGGTTGAGTGCGCGCACAGCATGTTCAATGCGTTTGCGAATGACAAAGCATTTGCGTTCGAAACTGTTGGCATCGGCAGCGTTGCTGCTGATAAATACCTGACGCACAGTAGGTTCCACTGCACGCGCTGCATCTGCGATGTCACTGTTGTCTACCGGCACATCGCGCCAGCCAAGCAAGGTCTGACCTTCTTCGGCGATGATGCTGGCAAACATGGCTTCGCAACGGGCGCGGTTGTCTGCGTCTTGTGGCAGAAATACCTGACCCACGGCGTAGCTGCCTAAGGCTGGCAAGGTCATGCCCAGTTTGGCGGCTTCTTCACGCATGAACGTGTCTGGCATTTGCATCAGCAAACCGGCACCATCGCCCAGTTTGGGGTCATACCCGGTCGCACCACGGTGCGTCAGGTTATCCAGCAGTTGCAGACCCTTGGCGACAATGTCATGACTTTTTTGGCCTTTGATATGCGCCACAAAACCCACGCCACAGCTGTCTTTTTCATGGCGTCTGTCGTATAAACCTTGCGATTGGGGAGGTAAGCCGAACCGGGAATCCTGTTCAGATTGGGTTACTTGAGAAGCACTCATCACGTTGTTGTCGGACTGCATATCCATTGCCAGATTCTTCACTTACAAAACATTTGGAGGAACCTTCAATGATACCGTTAAAATTTAGTCATTTCAATTGTTTACCATACGCAGATTAACGAACACTGACGCTCCGCCGATCGTCTCAATAAAGACGATTTGGCAGGGATGGTGGTTTGAGGCATGACGGAGGTACATTGAAGAAGGATTGTTGCGATTAAATTGTGCACCGATTCAGCTGCAAATGCAAAAAAAAGCTCGGCCTGAACCAGGCTTTTTATAACCGGGTGGGTAAAAACCGACAGTTGAAGGTGCATGGCCGATTAAAGGGCTGCAAAGGCTGTCTCGGCAGCCGCAATGGTTTGGTCAATATCCCCATCATTATGCGCCGCCGAGACAAACCCGGCTTCAAATGCCGAGGGTCCCAAATAAATGCCACTGTTCAGCATGCTATGAAAAAACCGGTTAAAAGCCTGTTTGTCGGCCTGCATCATTTCGGCGTAGCTGCATGGCACAGTGGCACTGAAATACAAGCCAAACATCCCCCCCACACTTTGCGCACTAAACACCACGCCGGCCTTGACCGCAGCCTGTTGTAAGCCCGTCATCAGTTTACTGGTTTGCGCCGTTAGCCGCGCATAAAATCCGGGCGCCTGTATCAGTTTGAGCGTGGTCAGACCGGCGGTTACGGCAACCGGATTTCCAGAAAGTGTACCTGCTTGGTAGACCGGCCCCAATGGCGCCAGTACACTCATAATATCTTTACGGCCACCAAAGGCGCCGACGGGTAAGCCGCCACCGATGACTTTACCCAGGGTGGTCATGTCCGGTGTGATGCCATACAGTGCCTGCGCACCACCTAACGCCACGCGGAAGCCCGTCATCACTTCATCAAAAATCAATACGGTACCATGTTGCGTACAAAGCGCTCGTAAGGCTTGTAAAAAGTCCTGATGCGGTACAATTAGATTCATATTCCCTACCACTGGCTCCAAAATCACGCAGGCGATCTCGTCACCGATGTTGGCGAAGGTGTCATGCAGCATTTGCGTATTGTTGTAATCCAGCGTCAGTGTATGAGCTGCCACCTCAGGCGGCACCCCGGCTGAACTTGGCTCGCCAAAGGTCAGTAGGCCCGAGCCAGCCTTGACCAGCAAAGCATCGGCATGACCATGATAACAGCCCTCAAATTTGATGATTTTATTACGTTTGGTAAAGCCACGTGCCACACGGATAGCGCTCATGGTGGCTTCCGTGCCACTGCTGACCAAGCGCACCTGTTCCATACTAGGCACCAATTTGTGAATCAACTCGGCCATTTCCAGTTCTAGTCCGGTAGGGGCACCGAAGCTAAGGCTATTGGCCGCAGCTTGTTGTACGGCTGCTACCACGTCTGGATGGGCATGACCCAGAATCATCGGCCCCCAGGAGTTGATGTAATCGATGTATTCCTTGCCATCGGCATCCCACAAACGTGAGCCCAACCCTTTTTTAAAAAATATTGGTGTGCCGCCAACACTGCGAAACGCACGAACTGGCGAATTCACCCCCCCGGGAATCAGTTGTTGGGATTGTTCAAACAATTGTTGGTTGCGAGAAGTCATCAGGATACCGCTTCAGAAAAAAAGGTTATTTTAACAGAGCACACCAACAGGCAGGCACGCGTCTTCATGCTTGCATTCGGGGAATGAACGGCGTAAGGTGCAATGAACGCAGAGTGACGCATTTGAAGCAGATAAAAGAGGTTTCATATGGATAACAAATACGGCTTAGGGTCACGCCGTTTGGCGACCGAGCATCATCAGCACACGCACAAACATCAGCTTAAACCAGCCGCGCATCATGCGCTGACTTGTTGGCAATGTCAAAGTAGTCAGTTGCGTTTGTGCCCAACCATGCAGGACCACCAGTGCATAGACTGCGGCGAATGGCAGCAAGACATGCCGGCGGGCTACGCCATTGGCCGCCCTGCCGATTATTAATCTGATTTAAAACTGCGCTCATTTTCATGGTCTGACCAAGGAAGGCCTGCTGACTTGTGCGTCATCTTTCATGCGCTGCTGATATTCAAGCCAAGCCTGCTCATCCAGAGATTTAAGTTGAAGCTCTGCACGTCGTTGCAGTTCATTCTCCCCCAGTTGTTTTGCCAGCATGGCCAAACCGCTCCAGCCATCACTGTGTTCCGGTCGTAAACTCAAGCAGCGTTGATAGGCCGCTTTAGCCATCTCTAGCATTCCCTGGCCGTGCAGTGCGCTGGCCTGATAGAACCAACCCTCTGCGTTAGCGGGTTCGCTATCAGTCCACTGCTGGGCTACCGCCAGTAAGGCGGGCCAGTCACCGCTCATGTAGGGCTGCACCACTTGCATTAAGTAGGGCCGCTTCTCCAGTGGCTGATCCCAGAATGGCGTGGTTTGGCTGACATCCCCCTCGGGTTTCTGCAGCAGACGCGTAACCCACTCTACAGGCAAACTGTAGTAATAAGCATAGCGGCCCGGACTTTTAAAAGTGGTGAGTCCCACCAGTGTGCCAGATTGGTCAAACAATGGACTGCCACTGGCGCCCATGCTGAAGGTGGCATCGGTGCGCACGATGACGCTGTCCTGCAAAGGATAGATCGCGCGCACTTTGCCCACCCGCGTTTGTGGTTTGGGCGGCCCACCAGGAAAGCCGATAGAAAACACTGGCTCTCCATAGGCCAGTTGTGCGGACGGCCTAAGATTCACCGCCGGTAAGTTTAGGTACTGAAATTCCAGCAAGCATATGTCATGTGCCCAGTCAGCCTGCATTTTGACCGGGCTGATGCTGTCACCAAACTTGGATATATGCACACCACTGGCTTGGGCCAGTATGTGACAGTTGGTGGCGACCTTGTCCTGGGCAACCACGACGCCGGTACCAACGCCGCGCCCACCCGATTTGGTCGCTACGTGCACCTTGACGACCGACGCTTTCAATTTATAGACCAGCTCGGGATCAGGGTCTGCTTGGCTGGCAAAGGTGCTCAGGCTTAGTAGCCAGCAGCTTAAGCGTAACAAGCGCTGGCATAAGGGGGTGACATGCATGATGAAAGTTTCTCTCAGCTAATGATACGTCTTGATGTGTATGGATGTTTATAAAATGCATGATTGTTAGTCACAGAGTGTTTTACCTTGAAATCTCAAAA
>CAYYBN010000003.1:4779-26360 GCA_964470225.1 uncultured Methylotenera sp.
TCCCTGCAAGCACCATTTGCAGGTGTGTTTCATGGTAAACAGCGCTAAAATGATGCGTTTTTTAAAATCCATTTTTAAAATTTACAAGGAATAGCCATGATCATTAAGAGCGAAATCGTTGATTTGAATACACCTACCGGGGTGATGCGCACTTATGTTCATCGGCCAAAATCGGATGTACCAGTACCCGCCGTGCTGTTCTATTCTGAAATTTTTCAGCAAACCGGTCCCATTGAGCGTGCTGCACGTTTTCTGGCTGGCCATGGGTATGCTGTATTGGTGCCGGAAGTCTTTCATGAGTTAAATCCCATTGGTACGGTACTTGGCTATGATGATGCCGGTCGCGACAAGGGTAATGCCGACAAAATGGCCAAAGACGTTCAAGGCTACGACACCGATAACCGTGTCATGATTGATTACCTGAATGCACAGTCTTGGTACAACGGCAAACTGGGTGCTGCCGGGTTCTGTATCGGCGGTCATCTGGCCTTCCGTGCAGCCTTGCAACCGGAAGTCAAAGCCACTGCCTGCTTCTACGCCACTGATTTGCACACGGCCATTATTCCGAACCAGCCCGGTCAGCACAGCATGGAGCGCATACAGGAAATCAAAGGTGAGTTGCTGATGATTTGGGGTAAGCAAGACCCGCATATTCCTGGCGACAAACGAGCCGAGTTGTACCAACGTTTCGCTCAAGTGCCTGGCCTGCTCTACACCTGGCATGAATTCAATGGCCAGCATGCCTTTATGCGTGACGAGGGTGACCGCTATGATGCACAGTTGGCTAGTTTGGGCTTTCAGTTGACTTTGCAACTGTTTTCCAATCACCTGAAATAAGTGCAGCGCGCTAGTAAGAATTTATGTTGAACGCCCAGCAACTCAATAAGCAGTCGGAACGTTCGATATAGATGCAAGTCCAAGCACGAGCCAAAAGCACGTGCTTTTTTTATTAAATTAACCATTTAAAGAGAACATGATGTCAACGAAAAATGCGGATATTGGATTGGTAGGATTGGCAGTGATGGGCCAAAACCTGGCCTTGAACATTGCAGACCATGGCTACACGATTGCCGTGTACAACCGTGATCCGAAAAAAATGCTGAACTTCATCGAAGAATGTAAGCAAAAAGAGCCCTCACATGAACGCGTGGTGGGCCATGCCGATTTGGCTTCGTTTGTGTTGAGTATTAAACGCCCTCGTAAAATTGTGCTGCTGGTTAAAGCCGGCAGTGCTACTGATGTAACCATTAATGCTTTGCTGCCTTTCCTGGAACAGGGCGACATCATTATTGATGGCGGCAACGCGCTGTGGACGGATACTATCCGCCGTGAAAAAGAGTTGGCTGCCAAAGGCATAGACTTTATTGGCTCTGGTGTGTCCGGTGGTGAAATTGGTGCCCGTTTCGGCCCATCCCTGATGCCCTCTGGTAACCGCAAAGCTTGGGCCTCACTGGAGCCTATTTGGCGTGATATTGCGGCCAAGGTAGACCCGGATACCGGTGCGCCGCTTGAAGGCGCTGAACCCGGTAAACCGGTACAAGGTGGTTTTTCGTGTACCGAGTATATTGGCCCGGATGGCTCCGGTCACTATGTGAAAATGGTACACAACGGCATTGAATACATCGATATGCAGTTGATTTGTGAGGCTTATTGGCTGATGAAACATCTGTTGGGCATGCCAGCCGATGAAATTGGTAAAGTGTTTGCTGAATGGAACACCGGCGAGCTGTCCAGCTACCTGATTGAAATTACCGCTGACATCTTGCAGCAGGCTGACCCCATGGGCAGTGGCTTCTTGGTCGATAAAATCATGGATGCCGCCGGTCAGAAAGGCACTGGCCAATGGACTGCTGCCAATGCCCTGGAGCTGGGTGCACCTGCCAACGCCATCGCCGCCGCCGTGTATGCGCGAGCGCTGTCCAGCGTCAAGGAAGAACGTGTTGAGGCCAGCAAAATTCTGATTGGGCCTGAGTCCAAACCAGTTTCCGAAGCAGACAAGGCAGCGACCATTGAAGCCATCAAGAATGCGCTGTATTGCTCAAAAATCTGTGCGTATGCGCAAGGCTTCCAGTTGATGGACAAAGCACAAGTGGCTTACAACTGGAAACTTAATTTTGGCGAAATTGCGCAGATCTGGCGTGGTGGTTGTATCATCCGCGCCCGCTTCCTGCAAAAAATCACCGATGCCTACGCCCGTAATTCACGTCTCAAAAACCTGATGTTGGATACCTATTTCACCCAAGCCTTGAACGAGGGTCAGGCGGGTTGGCGTCATGTGATTGCGCTTGCCGTGTCTAACGGTATTCCGGCTCAAGGCTTTGCTGCGGCATTGGCCTACTACGACGGTTACCGCAGCGCAGTGTTGCCAGCCAATCTGTTGCAAGCACAGCGTGATTACTTCGGTGCGCACACTTACGAGCGCGTTGATCAGCCACGAGGTCAGTTCTTCCACCTCGATTGGCCTGAAGCCAACCGTCCACAACTGAGCATCGAGTAAGCGGCTTTAAACGCTAGCGTGCAATCATGGCCAGACAATCGCTTGGCAATCGCCGCTATTGACCGGCACGCATGTCACAACCGACATGCGTGCTGTGTGAAGCCACTAACCATAGGACGAAGCAGATAGAAATACTTAGCGTACAACACAACATTAGAGATACAAAAAAAGGATGGTTAAACCATCCTTTTTTCTTGGGAAGTCAGCAAGAGAATCTTAGTCTTGCTGAGCAGCATGTAGCCCTTAGGTCGAAGAACGCTGGGTGCTGTGCGAATAACTTGCGTTTGTTAAACGCAATCGCAACTGGATTCAAGGTAACGATGAAGTTCGTTAATCGCTTTCTGGTGCTCTTTCTGTTTTAGGTTAATTGTTACTTTGCCAGTCTGGGTAGACAAGGCGGGCGCGTAGATTTCATCCAACAATACGCTTTGGTTTGGTACCGCTTGGTAGTTTTGTACAACTTGCATTTTATCCATCCTTTTGGGAATCACTCAACATTTAGAATCATCACAATACGAATTGTGTTCGCATGCAATGTGGCGCTGAAAATAGCAAAAAGTTCAGTATTCCACAACTGTAAATGACAGATTTTTACCAGTCATTGACCATTTGTGTCATCTTTTTGCGCACACTTGGTATACATACAACATTAAGCAAGGACAATGCCATGTCAACGGGTATGTGCAGGTGTATCAGACCCCTGCATTAACGGCAATGTCTGCCAGAGGATGACAAGCAGAAAAAATAATGCAAAAAGGATCAGTTGTTGGTAGGCCTACACGGCAGATTTTCGTAAAATGTCGGTTTTATGTGAATGGCTTGCATGAATATTCAAGTGAACGGAAAGTCCATGTCATTGGCTGATGGCATGACCATGCTGGGGTTGCTGACGCAGATGGATTTGCTTGGCAAGCGCATTGCGGTGGAGCGTAATGGTGATATCGTGCCTAAAAGCACATTTGCCGACGTGATACTGCACGACGGTGATGTTCTGGAAATTGTTGGGGCCGTTGGCGGCGGTTAGTTTCGCTGCCTAAGACATCAGGCTGGTTCTTTTATAAACGGTTGGAAAGTTACACATATCATGTCAAACGACGCTTTGGTCATTTCAGGCAAGGCCTATCATTCCCGACTGCTGGTTGGCACTGGCAAATACCAGGACTTTATACAAACACGTGCGGCTATCGACGCCAGTGGGGCTGACATTGTCACGGTGGCTATCCGCCGAACCAATATTGGTCAGGATGCCAGCGCGCCATCTTTACTCGAATACCTGCCACCGTCCGAGTTTACCTATTTGCCCAACACCGCTGGTTGTTACAGTGCCGATGAGGCGGTGCGCACCTTGCGGCTGGCGCGTGAGCTGCTCGATGATCATCGGCTGGTCAAGCTGGAAGTGCTGGGCGATCCAAATACCTTGTATCCCAATGTGATTGAAACCATTGCCGCAGCCAAAACCTTGGTCAAGGAAGGTTTCGAGGTCATGGTGTACACCTCGGATGATCCGATTATTGCAAAACAGCTGGAAGACATTGGCTGTGTGGCGGTCATGCCTTTGGCTTCGCTGATTGGTTCCGGCATGGGCATCCTCAACCCGTGGAACCTGCAAATCATTATCGAAAACGCCAACATTCCTGTGCTGGTGGATGCTGGCGTCGGCTGTGCTTCAGATGCCGCCATTGCCATGGAGCTGGGTTGTGCCGGCGTGCTGATGAACACGGCAATTGCCGCCGCGCATGACCCGGTGATGATGGCGGGGGCCATGAAAAAAGCCATCGAGGCTGGTCGGGAATCCTATCTGGCAGGGCGTATGGCGAAAAAGCTGTATTCAGCCAGCCCCAGTTCTCCCACCAACGGCCTGATCACGCCCAAGGCGTGAGTTGTTCCCATGAGGTTATTTTGAACGCGCGCGCAATGTATGACTGTCAGGTGTCGGTGGTTACCGAGTACCTGCCTGCACAATCATCCCCAGCGGCCGGGCAGTTTGTCTATGCATACACCGTCACCGTGCGCAACCATGGTCAGGTGTCGGTACAGCTGATTAGTCGCCACTGGATCATTACCGATGCCTTACAACAGGTGCGTGAAGTCAAGGGGCTGGGTGTGGTCGGTGAGCAACCTTTGCTGAAACCTGGTGCCGAGTTCCGCTACACCAGCCATGTGGTGCTGGCCACGCCTTCAGGTGAGATGCATGGTAGCTATCAGATGGTCACGGTGGATGCCACTTGGTTTGCTGTAGAAATTCCACTGTTTAGCCTGCATCAGGCGGCGGGACTGCATTGATAGCCACGCTGCTTCAAAAAAGTATGCATTACCGTATGCCCAAACAGTGCGCACCATGGCTGCTGACCATGCTGGTAGGCTGTGCGCATGTGCTACCACCGCAACCATCACAATCCTCTCAGGCACCCTCTGCGCCTACTGTATCTGTAACCCCGCCCTCGCCTGAAGTCCGTCCAGACAAAACACCGGGTAATCCCGCCACAGATATACCTGCCTACAGCCTGCTGAAACGTGCTGATTGGCAAGATTTACCAAATTGGCGAGCTGACAATCTGTTAAACAGTTGGCCGGTATGGTTGAAAAGCTGCCAGGCCTTGCAAAAGAAAACTGCCTGGCAAGCCGTCTGCCAGCAAGCGTTACAGCAGGATGCCAGTGATACCAGTAAACTACAGGCCTATTGGCAAACCCAGTTTGAGGTGTTCCAGTTGCGACAGGCTACGGGCGAGAGCAGCGGCCTGATCACTGGCTACTATCAGCCAGTACTGCGTGGCGCAACTGCGCCTTCATCGCGTTATCCGGTGCCTTTGTATCAGGTGCCGCCAGATCTGATACAGGTTAATTTGTCTGTTCTGTATCCTGAGCTGAAATACAAACGGCTGCGTGGACGTCTGCAAGGGCAAACGTTACAGCCCTATTTCAGTCGGGCGGAGATTGACCAGAGGCCGTCACCGCTGGCCGGCCAAGAGCTGATTTGGGTCGACGATGCGGTGGACGCCTTTTTTCTGCATGTACAAGGGTCCGGTATTGTCAGCCTTGAGAATGGTGAGCGCGTGCCTATCGGTTATGCCGACCAGAACGGACATCCTTATCAGTCTATTGGCAAAGTGCTGGTCGATCGCGGCGAATTACGTGCCAGCGAAGCCTCCATGCAGGGTATCAAACAGTGGGGCCAGCAACATCCTGAGCAATTACGTGCCTTGCTTAACAGCAACCCCAGTTATGTGTTTTTCAAACGCCTGCCACCCGGGCTAAGTGGTCCATTGGGTGCGCTGGGGGTGCCGTTGACAGCAGCACGCAGCATTGCCATCGATCCTTCTATGGTCCCGCTGGGCGCGCCGGTATATCTCGCCACGACGTATCCCAACAGTGAACAAACCTTGCAACAACTGATGTTTGCCCAGGATACGGGCGGTGCCATCAAAGGCGGCGTGCGTGCCGATGTATACTGGGGCGAGGGCGACGCGGCCGGTAAGCTGGCAGGGGCCATGCGACAAAGCGGCCAAATGTGGGTCTGGCTGCCCAAAGGTTTTCCATTGACCGCCAAAGTATTCAGCCAGTAACGAGCAGGCAACCATGCTTGAACATCAAACAATCAATCTAGGCAAGCCATGTCGAAACGCGCGTTAGTATTGCCACAGTCTGACCCGTGGCCGACGAAAGTAGTCGGGCAGACTCCCATGCGACACTGGTTACAAACCCGCGGCTCCCTCACAGCCAAATTGCGCACCTACTACCCAAGCTTACAAGTACAACTGCTGCGGCAAGCTTGGCTGCGTATGCACCCTGCCGAACAAGTGGCTATGCGCTTACCAGCCCGTCAACAGGTCTGGCAGCGCGAAGTGTGTTTGCAAAGTGCAGGCTTGCCGCGCGTGTTTGCTCATAGCATACTTTCGGCGCATACCTTGCGCGGACCATGGCACAGGTTAAGAACGTTGGGCACAAGGCCATTGGGTGAGGTATTGTTTAAGACCGCCACCATTCGCCGTAGCCGATTGCATGTTAAAAAGTTGCCCCGTCAGCACCCCTTGCGCATGCGAGTACTGGCTGCTGGGCTGGCAACGCCTGACACAGTGTTATGGGCCAGACGCTCGCGCTTTCAACGCGGGCATGGCTTAATCATGGTGACCGAAGTGTTTTTACCCGCCTGTCTGGATGCTGGAGCGCAGGTATGAATCGCACCACCTTGCATGCCATATTGCATTTGACCCGGTTGGATAAACCGGTGGGCATCTGGTTGCTATTATGGCCGACCTGGTGGGGATTGCTGGTGGCGGCACAGGGCTATCCATCGCTCAATGTAGCGCTGGTGTTTACATTGGGTACCGTACTCATGCGTTCGGCGGGCTGTGCACTGAATGACATTGCCGACCGCCACTGGGATGGTCGAGTTAGCCGTACCCAGGGACGCCCACTGGCCACGGGTGCGTTGACAGTCAAACAAGCGTATCTGGTGGCAGCTACATTGGCAGGTGTGGCTTTTGTGCTGGTTTGCCAGTTGCACTGGCAGGTCGTGCTATGGTCAGTACCGGCCTTGCTACTGGCCATCAGCTATCCCTATACCAAGCGTTTTTTCGCCATCCCGCAGGCCTATCTCGGGCTGGCATTTGGTTTTGGTATTCCGATGGCCTTTGTCGCCATTCAAGGGCAGGTGCCTATCGTGGCCTGGGTGTTACTAGTATCGAATGTCTGCTGGTCGGTCGCATACGATACCGAATACGCCATGGTAGATCGGGCCGACGATATCAAGATAGGGATACGTTCATCGGCCATCACTTTTGGTCATCATGAGGTCATGGCGATTATGCTGTGTTTTGCTGGCTGTTTGGGCTGCCTGGGCTGGGTGGCTTGGCAACAGTCGCTGGGCTGGCCGTTCTGGACAGCTTGGCTCGTGGCTTCAGGCATGGCCTATCAACAATTTGGTGCAATACGCGGTCGGCAACCTGCATCTTGTTTTCAGGCTTTTTTAAGCAATGTCTGGTTAGGCGGGGTGCTGACGGTGGGTCTTGCCGCTGCGTATTTGTTGGCTTGATTGGCTGGGCTTAGTAAGCTGACTTTATAACCAGCGATAGCAAGCTGGAAGGTACAAAAGAAATTGGAATAATGCGTTGACAAAGGCTTGGCGCAACGTCTATAATCCGCCCTCTTAATTTATACGCTATAACTTGGTAGTTATAAAATGAAAACATTTTCAGCAAAATCGCATGAAGTTCAACGTGACTGGTTTGTTATTGATGCCACAGACCTGGTTTTAGGTCGTTTGGCTAGCGCCATTGCCCACCGTTTACGTGGCAAACATAAAGCCATTTACACACCACACGTTGATACTGGTGACTATATCGTCGTCGTCAATGCAGATAAAATCAAAGTCACTGGCAACAAGGCAGGCGAAAAGCTTTACCACCGCCATTCTGGCTATCCAGGGGGTATCACCACTACCTCATTTTCCAAAATGCAAGATCGTTTCCCAGGTCGTGCGTTGGAAAAGGCAGTGAAAGGTATGCTGCCTAAAGGACCTTTGGGTTATGCCATGATCAAGAAAATGAAAGTGTATGCTGGTGACAAGCACGAACATGCCGCACAGCAACCGCAATCTTTAACTATCTAATTCAAGACGATTAGGACAAAACATGATCGGTAAATACAACTATGGTACAGGCCGCCGCAAAAGCTCCGTGGCACGTGTGTTCCTGAAATCCGGCAGCGGTAACATCGTCGTGAACGACAAACCCGTTGACGTTTATTTCTCTCGTGAAACATCCCGTATGATTTTGCGTCAGCCCCTCGAACTGACTAACAACACTGCAAGCTTTGACATCATGGTCAACGTGCATGGTGGTGGTGAGTCTGGTCAGGCAGGTGCTGTGCGTCACGGTATTACCCGAGCATTGATTGACTATGATGCGGCTTTGAAAAGTGCTTTGTCTCATGCTGGTTTCGTGACCCGTGATGCGCGTGAAGTTGAACGTAAAAAAGTGGGCTTGCGCAAAGCACGTCGTCGTAAACAGTTCTCTAAACGTTAATTATCGGCGTTTATTGCAAAGAGTCTTGGAAAAGGTCGCACTGGCGGCCTTTTTCCTTTATTGTTGATGCTTTTGGAACGGTGAGAGCGGATGAGTCAGTGGGACTCGCTGCAACACAACATGAAAAAAATTAAAGTAGGTATTGTCGGCGGTACCGGCTACACCGGGGTAGAGTTGCTGCGTTTGCTGGCCAGACACCCTGCGGTACAGTTGCAGGTCATCACTTCGCGTGGTGAGGCTGGCTTGCCGGTGGCTGACATGTTTCCCAGCTTGCGTGGCGTGGTCGATTTGGCGTTTTCTGACCCGGCTAGCGTTGATTTAACCCAATGTGAGGTGGTGTTTTTTGCCACCCCGCATGGCGTGGCCATGGCACAAGCCCCAGCTTTAGTAGCCGCCGGGGTGAAAGTGATTGACCTGGCTGCGGACTTTCGTTTGCAAGATGCAGCGGTGTTTGAACAATGGTATAAACTGTCTCATTGCTGTCCAGACCTGCTTGCACAATCGGTCTATGGCTTGCCCGAATTGTATGCCGATGACATTGCTGGGGCCGCTGTAATTGGCAACCCCGGCTGCTACCCGACCACCGTGCTGCTGGGACTGGCACCTTTACTCGAAAACGGCTGGGTTGATTTTTCGGTACCGATTATCGCTGATGCCAAATCTGGCGTCTCCGGCGCTGGCCGCAAGGCAGAAGTCAGTACGCTCTTTGCTGAAGCCAGCGACAATATGAAAGCTTATGGGGTGGCTGGTCACAGGCACCATCCCGAAATACTGGCACAATTGCAAAAACTATCGGGCAGTGATGCTGTGCGCCTGATTTTTATACCGCACCTGATACCGATGATACGTGGCATGCTATCTACGCTGCATGTCAAACTGACGACCGAAGGTGCGCAACAGGCCTTGCACAGCGTTTATCAGACACGATATGCTAACAGCCCATTTGTGGATGTCATGCCTAAAGGCGCCTTACCGGAAACCCGTTCTGTGCGTGGCAGCAATGTACTGCGTATCGCCATCCATCCGCAAGCCGATGACTATGTCACCATACTGGTGGTACAGGACAATCTGGTCAAGGGCGCTTCTGGTCAGGCTGTTCAAAATATGAATCTAATGTTTAACCTGCCCGCTGATACCGGCTTGCAGGTTTTGCCGTTGCTGCCATAATGATCAGACCGATACGTCGCAGATTGCGCAATCATTTTGGATTAACGGCAAGACAGGTTGCCATCCGCTCGCATCGGCCCTGGTATTTTCAGGGCGTTTTGGCCGTGGTGTATGTAATATTGGGCTTTGCGCTGGCCTACTGGACGCTGCACGATGACGATGCGGAATTGATACGTAGTCGTCTAAGCCAACTAACTAACGAAAATATCGAATTGCAAAAAAAGTTGATTGCATCGCAGCGTGAATTACAAGTGGAGTTGGCCACCAGTAACAATCTGGCCAAAACGCTGACGGCGCAGCAGGATGAAAACATCAAGCTTAAAGAGGAGTTGGTGTTTTACAAAAAGGTCACTAAAAAGTAACCTGGCATAGCATGCAATGTGTCGCCAAATACAACATAGGAAACCCATATGTTTTTTAAGAAAACAGTCGTTATTGACAGTAACATCGGTACACTCATCGGCCCTGCAACCAGTATTCGGGGAGATATTGCTTTTGAAGGGGGCTTGCGCGTGGATGGCCATGTGATTGGTAACCTGACTGAAAACACCGCGCATCCAAGCACCCTGATTATTAGCGAAACTGGCAGCGTCACTGGTGGCGTTGAAGCCTCTAAGGTCGTGTTGAACGGTACCATTACTGGACCGGTCAAATCTTCGATGTTTATTGAATTACAAAGCAAGGCGCGTATCGTGGGTGACTTGTACTATAAGTCACTGGAAATGCACACTGGCGCCGTGATTGAAGGTCGGCTGATACACTTGGCCGATCATAACCCAACTGACCTGTCTGCCGAGAACGCTTGAATTCGGGCAGACTAACCCCATCTACATGCCTATATGACAGGAGTCGACCATGACAACCACTGATGCTGTGCTGGAAATGCCCAGCCCCCTTGTTTTTACTGACAACGCCGCCCGTAAAGTGAAAGAACTGATCGACGAAGAAGGCTCGCCAGACCTTAAGCTGCGCGTATTCGTCAGCGGTGGTGGCTGCTCTGGCTTTCAATACGGTTTTACCTTTGAAGAAGAAACCAACGACGATGATACGCAAGTCGATAAAGATGGCGTGACGCTGCTCATCGACCCTATGAGTTTGCAATACCTGATGGGTGCAGAAATTGATTACACTGACAGTCTGCAAGGGTCACAATTTGTGATTCGCAACCCGAATGCCACCACTACTTGTGGCTGCGGTAGTTCGTTCTCGGTATAGAAATCCATCACTGCAACACAAACAAAAAGCCGGATTCTTCCGGCTTTTTTGTTTTCAACTGAGCCCTAGCGTTGATGCAAAGGCACAAACTCTCGGCGCTCAGCGCCCACATACAACTGGCGTGGACGGCCAATTTTTTGTTCTGGATCGGCATTGAGTTCACACCATTGTGAAATCCAGCCTGCGGTGCGGGCAAGGGCGAAAATGGCGGTGAACATGGAGTTGGGAATACCCATGGCGCGCATGACGATACCACTATAGAAGTCGACGTTGGGGTAGAGTTTGCGGGCGACAAAGTAGTCGTCTTCGAGGGCGATTTTTTCCAGTTCCATGGCCAGTTTGAACATCGGGTCATCGTGCAGGCCGAGTTCGTTGAGTACTTCGTGGCAAGTTTTGCGCATGATGGAGGCGCGCGGGTCCATATTGCG
This sequence comes from uncultured Methylotenera sp., assembly GCA_964470225.1. Classification (GTDB taxonomy): domain Bacteria; phylum Pseudomonadota; class Gammaproteobacteria; order Burkholderiales; family Methylophilaceae; genus Methylophilus. Next base: position 16,110 of record CAYYBN010000003.1, read on the forward strand.
GTAAACGCGGTGACCAAAGCCCATCAACTTGAAACTGTCAGACTTGTCTTTGGCACGTTTAATAAACTCGCCAATGCGGCTGACATCGCCCATTTCTTCCAGCATCTTCAGTGTGGCCTCGTTGGCACCACCGTGTGACGGGCCCCACAGTGAGGCGATGCCGGCGGCGATACAAGCGAACGGGTTGGCACCCGACGAGCCGACCAAACGCACGGTGGAGGTGGAGGCGTTTTGTTCATGGTCAGCATGCAGAATTAAAATACGCTCGAAAGCACGCGCCAAAATCGGGTTGGGTGTGTACTCTTCACAGGGTGTCGCAAACATCATGTGCATGAAGTTTTCGGCGTAGCCCAGTTTGTTTTTCGGATACATAAACGGCTGGCCGAGGTTGTATTTGTAGCTCCAGGCGGCGATGGTCGGCACTTTGGCCAGCAGGCGAATAGCGGCAGATTTGCGCAAGGCCGGGTCGCTGACATCGTTGTTGTCGGGGTAAAACGCCGCCATGGCACCGACCACAGCAATCATGACGGCCATCGGGTGGGCGTCGCGCCTAAAGCCACGGAACACGTTGCTCATTTGATCATGCAACATGGTGTGTTGACGCACAGTACCAACAAAGTCTTCGCGCTCGCTGGCATTGGGTAATTCACCATTGAGCAGCAAGTGTGCCACTTCGAGAAAGTCACAGTTTTCGGCCAGCTGCTCTATCGGGTAGCCGCGGTAGTACAACAGCCCTTTGTCGCCATCAATGAAAGTAATACCCGAGTTGCACGAGGCGGTAGACATAAACCCCGGGTCGTAGGTGAAATAGCCATGCTTGCCCAAGGTGCGGATGTCAATCACATCAGTGCCCAAACTGCCTTTTAAAATCGGCAATTCAATGGCAGGGGTGTCGGAATCAAAAGAAATGGTTGCTTTGGTCGCCATAAGAAACTCAATGTGTAGAAGGTTTTAAAAGAATTATACGCAATCAGTCTGCATTCTGTTGGAGTTGCGCGGTGTGATGACAGGTGATGTGGCCTGCGCTTGCACCAGTTTTAATCATTGTAGCGGTGTCTTTGCACTGCTTTAGTGAAACACGTTTGCTTGTTTAGCCTGACTTTGGCATGCCTTAGGCCGGATAAATCGCCCCTAATATCCGTGGCCCGCGGGCACCGGTTACCGCTGGCAGATTGGCAGGTTGGCCGTCGATACAACGTTGCGCCAGCCAGGCAAAGGCCACGGCTTCTACCCAGTCTGCGCCTACACCCAGCACATCGGTGGGTTGTAATGGCAAGCCGCTCAGCGCCTGCAAGCGTGTTACCAATGTTTGATTATGTGCGCCACCGCCACACAGATACACTTCCTGCGCGCCGCTACAGTGTTTTTGCAGGGCATCGGCGATGGTCTTTGCGGTGTATTCAAGCAAAGTGCAGGCCACATTTACCGGCGTGTTGGCATGGCGGTCTAAGTGAGGGGCAAGCCAGTGCCGATTAAACAGATCGCGGCCGGTACTTTTGGGCGGCGACAGGGTTAAATAGGGTTCGGCCAACAGTGAGGCGAGCAGGGCAGGAATTACTTTGCCTTGCGCCGCCCATTGACCGCCAGCATCATAGGCCGCGCCGGTGTGTTGCTGGGTCCAGGCATCCAGCAATAGATTGCCGGGCCCGGTATCAAAGCCGGTCACCTCGCCGCCCACAGGCAGGTCGGTAACGTTGGCAATGCCACCGATGTTCAGAATCACCCGGTGCACCTGCTTGGCCGCGAACACCGCCTGATGAAACGCCGGCACCAATGGCGCGCCTTGGCCACCTGCCGCAATGTCACGGCTACGAAAATCGCCCACCACAGTAATGCCGGTGCGTTCGGCCAACAACGCATGGTTGCCCAGTTGCAGGGTATAGGCTTGGCCGTCGGCTAACTCCGGGCAGTGGCGTATGGTCTGGCCATGGTTGCCGATGGCGGTGATGGCCGCAGGCGACATGCCGGTTTGCGCCAGTAACTGCTGCACCGCTTGCGCATACAGTTCGGCCAACTGGTTGCTGACGACGGCGGACTGATGCAATTCGTGATGGGCCGGCTGGTGTAAGGCCAGCAAGGTCTGTTTGAGTGCAGCCGGGTAGGGCATAAATACCTGCCCAGCCTGTGTTAAAGCCACAGCGATGGATGACGCTTGGTCTATTTCTGCGGGTGCCATCTGTACCAGCACCGCATCCACGCCATCCAGACTGGTGCCAGACATCAAGCCGATGAAATAGCGGCTGCCTTGATTGCTTGCGGGTAAAGGTAAGGGAGTTGCAGTGTGCATAAGCGCTTATGGTAACACCGGCCAGCGCTGCTCAGGCATGCATATGCCTACAGAAAAGGGGCAGACTGGGTTAAAATGCCGCTTTTCATTGATTGCCTGACCGACACCTGAACCGTGTCGTACTCCATTATGACTGCACCTGTCTCACCGGCAGCCCCGACTGCCGACACCGCCCTGTCACCCGAACTGCAACACGCGTTGGCCATCATCAAGCGTGGCGCGGACGAATTATTGATTGAGCAAGAACTCATCGAAAAGCTGAAAAGCGGCAAACCGCTGCGCGTCAAAGCCGGGTTTGACCCCACTGCGCCTGACCTCCATCTGGGCCATACTGTGCTGATAAACAAATTGCGTCAATTGCAAGACCTTGGTCATCAGGTGCTGTTTTTAATCGGTGACTTTACCGGCATGATCGGCGACCCCACCGGCAAGAGCGCGACCCGGCCACCGTTAACCAAAGCACAGGTGCTGGACAATGCCCAGTCTTACGCCACGCAGGTGTTCAAGATCCTCGACCCGGCCAAAACCGACATTGTGTTTAACTCGCAATGGCTGACCGAGCTCGGTGCCGCCGGCATGCTCAAGCTGGCTGCCAGTCATACCGTGGCCCGCATGCTGGAGCGCGATGATTTTTCCAAACGCTTTAAAGGCAACCAGCCGATCGCCATCCATGAGTTTTTGTACCCCTTGCTGCAAGGCTACGACTCAGTGGCGCTACAAGCCGATCTTGAGTTGGGTGGCACAGACCAGAAATTCAATCTGCTGATGGGCCGCGAACTGCAAAAACAGGCCGGTCAAGCCCAGCAATGTGTGCTGATGATGCCGCTGCTGGAAGGCCTGGACGGCGTCAACAAAATGTCCAAATCGCTGGGCAACTATATCGGTATTAACGAGGCACCAGAAATTATTTTTGCCAAGCTAATGTCGGTGTCTGACACCCTGATGTGGCGCTATATTGATCTGCTGTCGTTTGCCAGTCTGGACACCATTGCTGGCTGGAAACAACAGGTTGCCAATGGTGAAAATCCACGCAATATCAAGGTGCACTTTGCCCAGGAAATTGTGGCGCGTTTTCACAGTCAGGCCGAGGCTGACAAAGCCCTGCAAGACTTTACCACCCGCGCCAAAGGTGGCATTCCAGACGACGTGCCAGACATTGAACTCGCCATTGAAGGCGCCAGCATCGGCATAAGCCAGTTGCTCAAGCTGGCTGGACTGGTTGAAAGCACCAGCGAAGCCATGCGAGCCGTGCAACAGGGCGGCGTCAAGCTCGACAGCGTCAAGGTGGAAGATAAAAACCTGCCGGTGGCCAAAGGAACCACAGTGGTGGCGCAAGTGGGCAAGCGCAAGTTTGCCAAAATCACGCTCAAATAAGGCGTTCAAGTCTTGAGCACACAGGCCGCCTTTGGGCGGCCTTATTGTTGCCGATTCGGTTCAACCATCCACCGCGCACCTGCATACAATCATCGACCAAGACATGGCATATGGCGTACACTTGGCTGACTAACTGATTCATCTGGTTGGCCATGCAGGCAATTAAAAGGGAGAATGCGATGAAACGTCTTGTGCTGTGTTGCGATGGTACCTGGAACCGCCCCGATGAAGAGGAAGACGGCCGCCCGGTGCCCACCAATGTGGTGAAACTGGCCTACCGCGTAGCCAAGCGTGACCCGCAAGGCATCACGCAAGTGATTTTTTACGATCTGGGCGTGGGCACTGGCAATGTCATCGACCGCTTTACCGGCGGCGTGCTGGGTAAGGGGCTGGAAGACAACATTCTCGATGCCTACCGTTTTTTAATCGGCAACTACGAACCCGGCGATGCAATCTTTTTGTTCGGCTTTAGTCGCGGTGCCTTCACCGCGCGCAGCATCGCCGGCATGATACGCAAATGCGGCATTCTCAAACGCAGTGCCATCGACAAATACCGCGAAGCCACGGCCCTTTACCGCAGTGATGAAGGTCCAGATTCGCCTAAAGCGGTGGCATTTCGCCAGCAGTATTCAGTGTCGCCCGATGCGCCCATCGACATCCAGTTTATCGGCGTTTGGGATACCGTCGGTTCGCTGGGCATCCCCAAAAGTGGCGGCGTGACCCAAGCCTACCAGTTTCACGACACCGAATTAAGTGGCTCGGTACGCAACGCCTGCCATGCGCTGGCCATCGACGAACACCGGCAGCCGTTTTTACCCACCTTGTGGGACTACAAACCCAAGCCTGGCCAACAGGTAGAACAGGTGTGGTTTAGTGGTGCGCATAGCGATGTGGGCGGCGGTTACCCGCAAGACCAAACCTCGCTCATTTGTTTGCAGTGGATGCTGGATAAAGCTGCGGCCGCCGGGCTGGCGCTCGACAGCGCGGCCATGCAAGCCTACCCGATTCAGGCCAGTGCCAGCGGCAAAATCCATGACTCCAAAGGCTGGCTGTATGCGCTGCAAAAAAGTGTCAACCGCGCAATGGGGGTGAGCAAACACAACCAGCAGCCGGACCCCACCCAGTCAGTGCACCCCTCGGTGCTGGCACGCTGGGACCAAGACCCCGGCTACCGCCCCGAAAATTTACGCAATTACCTGCGCAGTATTCAAGACCCGCGTGCGACTATGCCTTAACAACTGCATTCATCGGGCAGGCTGTCCAAATGAACGCGCCCGGCGCAAGGTCAGGTTAATGCGCTGTGCGCCCAGTAAGGGGTGTGCCCCCGCCCGCACTGGTGCCACGCCGTGGTAAACACGGCGGCTGGCACCGCCCCACACCACCACATCGCCATGCACCAGCGGAATTTTCACCGGCTTGTCGGTGCGTCGTGCGCCCCCCCACAAAAACGTCGCCGGTAATCCCAGTGATACCGAAACAATCGGCTGGCTAAAATCCAGCTCGTCTTTGTCCTGATGCAAGCCCATTTTGCTGCCCGGCGCATACACATTCACTAAACAACTGTCCGCTTCAAAATCGGCATAGCCCGCAGCCGCAGCCGCACGCTGCGCCAGTTGTTGTATCACTTCCGGCATGTCTGGCCATGGCAGGCCACTCACCGGGTCATGCGTTGCATAGCCATAGCCCTGCGCACTGCCCACCCAACCCCAGCGCCCCAGGCTGCTGGTGCGCACCGACATCGGGTAGCCCATGGGTGTCATCATTTGTTGGGGTGGATGGCTGGCCAAATGCTGTTGCAACAGCGGCCACAATAGCGGCATGTCCGGCAGGGCAAACCCGGCCAGCCATAACGCGCCGGGTGCCAAGGTCACGGGTGGGCTAGTAGTTTCATTGGGGGCGTGATCGGGTGTGGGGGTGCTAAACAAGTCCATAGCCACTAGACCACGTCTACGAGGAGAGATTCAGCCAGCTAAAATATTCGCGGGCAGGATAAGGCGGTTAAGGTGGCGAAGGCTGCCATTGCAAACTGCGCTGGTGTTGTTTGGCCAAGGCTTCCATTTTCGGCAGGGCCAGTGCCAGGTGTTCCAGATAATCGGCGGCCGTTTCCTGATGAAACCCCAGCACCATCACGGTTTTATCGGCAGCCAACAACTGTTTGAACAAGCCCAGCAATTGCGTAGGCGTGGTGTAATCAGCCAGCGCGGCATTGTTCGGGTATTCGGTGAGTTGTGCGCTCAATGCGTAGGGTTGGTCTAGCGGGCTGCTACCGTAATGCAACTGACGTAAAAAACGCAGCAACGGGCTATCCGGGTGCCAGCGCGTGGTCAGCAATTGCGCATCAATGCGCGAACTGTCCCAGCGAAACTGGTTGGCCTCCAGTGCTGCCTGCAATTTGGGGCCAAATTGCCAGGCCCCGGCCCGAAAATGGCTGGGTCGGGCAAACCCCTGAGCACTCAACAACTGGCTGCTACAGCTCACTAGTTGCGTTAACTCGGCCTTGTTGTAAGACAGTTCCAGGCTCACCGTATAGCCACACTGCGCCGCCTCGCAGTCTTCATTCAAGTCAGCAATCGAGGGCTTGGCCTGATATGTCAGCCCGCAATACTGCACCAGCGTGCGCATGGGGTGCAAATGCAGGCCAGTGGTATCGATGGGTAAAAACGTACTGCGTATCGCTGCCGCCACCTGCGCTGCATCCACGCCAGGTTGTACAAAATACGCCGGATTAATTAAATGCAGCATGGGCATCTGCGGAAAACTGTGCCGGAAGCGACGCATGGCTTGCAGGTTTTCTTCTTCCAGCGAAACGCCTTCCCAGTCCACCGTTACCCACATCTGCATGGGGCGCAAAGTAGCCTCACCAGCAAGCACTGTGCTGGGTAATAACCAGAGGCCATACACCATTAATACACTCACAACACGGGGTATAAAACGCAGGGCAGGCAGGGTTGAAAATACAAACATGGTGTCGTAAATAAGGCTAGGGCTTAGGGTTCAGGGCTCAGATAAATGAAAAAAGCGGATGCGCCCCATTTATATCGGCAGAGTCGCACGGGGTCAACGACGGCTCATCAGCCGTTCAAAGCCGACTGCCTGATTCACCGCATCCGCCGCAATATTGTAGGGCATGCCAGCCAGAGAACCTAATGGCCAGTCGTGCAACACGCCTATCGACCCAAGCGGCGGGCTGGGCAAGGTCGGCGCCGCTGTTCGCGTATAATGGCGCGATGTCGCTTTCCATTCGTCAAATTCTGGCCCATCAGGGCTATGCCTTTCCCCGCTTGCTTGCCTACCGTGTGTCCATGGTGCTGTCGTATCAAATGATGATGGTGGCGATTGGTTGGCACATTTACGAGCTGACGCGTGACCCTTGGGCGTTGGGTTTGGTGGGTTTGGCCGAAGTGTTGCCTTACATCGGCAGTGCGCTGTTTGCTGGCCATGCGGTAGACCATTATTTTTCCCGGCGCGGCTTTGCCAGCCTTTCTGCATTTTTTCTCGGCATCAATGCCTTGTTTTTGGTGTGGATTACCGAGGTTACCCCAGCACAAACCGCTTTGTGGATCTATGCCACCGTGGCGCTTACCGGCTTCGCCCGTGCCTTGATCGCACCCAGTTACACCACGCTGTTTGCCATGATTGTGCCGCGCAACTCCATTGCTAAAGCCGCCGGTATTGCCAGTTCCATGTTTCAGGTTGGTCTGATTATCGGCCCGGCCATCGGTGGTTTACTTGTGGGCTATGCCGATAAAACCATGGCCTATGGCCTTTCTGCCGCCTTGGCAATGGTCGCCATGCTGGCAGCGTTGTCGTTACGCGTGCAAGAGCACCATAACGCCAACCCCATGCGCGTGTTTGCCAGCATTGCTGAAGGTCTGCGCTTTGTGCAACGCACGCAAGTGGTGTTGGCGGCACAATTGCTTGATATGTTCGCCGTGCTATTTGGCGGCACCGTCGCCATGCTGCCCGCCTTTGTGCATGATATTTACCACATGGGCCCCGAAGGCCTTGGCTTGCTGCGAGCGGCCCCGGCAGTGGGTGCCATCATCACTGGTGTGTGGCTGGCCAAACGCCCGCCGCATCGCAATAGCGGCCGCTGGTTACTGCTGGCCGTGGCCGGTTTTGGCCTGTGCATGATTGCGTTTGGGGTATGCCGTATCTTCTGGCTCGCCTGGCTGATATTGGCCATTTCCGGCGTGCTCGATGGCATCTCGGTGGTCATCCGTCAAACCATTTTACAACTCGCCACGCCTGACCAAATGCGTGGCCGCGTCTCAGCCATCAACGGTATTTTTATCGGCTCGTCTAACGAGTTTGGCGCCGTTGAATCCGGCCTCGCTGCCAAGTTGATGGGGCTGGTACCCTCAGTGATTTTTGGTGGCTGCATGACGCTGGCCGTGGTTGGCTTTACCGCCATCAAAGCCCCCAAACTGCGCAGGCTGCATATTTCGCAGTTGCATTAGGCCTCTTCGGTTTGTCAGAGAGAAACAGTATCTACTAACCGACAGGCTTGGAAACATCTAGCACAAACACATCAATCAGTTTTTGCTGCTCTGGGGTCATTGTAGCGACAAGGCGGGTTTGCAGTTCAGCGGCTGTTTTAGGTTTATTACCGCCATCTAGGGCTATCACATCATAATCAGCACCAAACCAAAGCACCAAATAAATGCCACGACCTTGCGTGTCAGGTTCAATGGTATAGAGCTTAATTAATTGTGCGTCTATGGCAGTCCACAGCGCTTTATGAGAGTTGCGTTTAATCTCAACTGGCAAATTCAAACGTTTCCCTCCCTGATGATAAGTCAAACGAATATCTGTTCTATTGTCATCAGGAGCTAATGATTCACTGTTTACCTCTACATCAAACTCACTCAAATGATCTTTAAGTTGTTTTGCCAAATACCTCGCACATGTGTTTTCAACTTTAGGCGTTGTTAAACGGCTGTGGCTGTCATCATTCCAGTAGTTTTTATAGTCATTGAAGGCGGTTTTATGCATTTCCAACTGCATCTTGTCCAGAAAGTCCAAAACCATTGCAGCCAAATCTGCAACATTTGCTGGATGAGTTTTTTTAAACGCTGCTGCCAATCCTTGTGGTGTTGGATGCTTATATTCAGCTTCTCGTCGATTAAAAAAGTATCTCTGCTGCGCATTTTTTAATGTCAAAAGCCATCGACTCAATTCACTTCTTTGCAACAGCCGCTCAAAGACTTGAGCAACCTCTTGGTCAGGGGTGTTAGAAAGTTTGTTCATTAAGGATTGAACAAAATCACCATCATGCATGGCTTTTGTAACAAACCCACCTCTTTCCGGCCAGTCTGGTGCTGCTAGAGGGGCAATTAGTGTAATCAGCAATTCTATGGTTGATGATTTTAAGCTTAGAGGCTTGTAGCCTGAACGCGAACCCTCGTACAAGAAACCAGACAAGTAATTTACTCTGTCAGAAGACGATATCTCTCGAATAACTTTTGATTCATACTGCTCAGGTGCAATCACCAATCCCGTCGCTAATAAGTAAACCCTTTGCAATATATCTAAACTTGAGCGTTTAAGTTTTTGTGCTATCAACTTTAGCAGCTCATCATGATCTGCATAATAAATAGCCATTTTTAAAAACGCCTCAAGCATAGAGGCGTGACATGCGAGGGACTTGGTTGGGAATTTGGTTAGCACAGGCAACACCACACGCTTAGCGACTTCTACAAAGTCTTCATCATGAGCAAGCTGGTAATAACCATGAATAATGACAACCTTTTTTTGCAACATTGTGGTCATGTACTTAATTAGAACTTGGCTAGAAAGCTCCGGGCGATACAAGATTAAAGGTTTGATCCAGGTTGGTTGGTCAGCACCATAGCTTAACCAAAATGCAAGTGCACGTTGTGACGTCTCGTCGTTAATCGCCTCTATAAACCTATTGTCTCTGGCATAGCGTTTCGCCATTGCAGTAAGAAATGGGAGTTGTAAATAATGGATTTTACTTTTTACGGCTAAATTAAAAACTTCATCTTCTGTGGGCAAATCACTACGCTCTAAGGTGTTTAATATGCCTGTAGATGCAGCGTCAATTAACTCCTTATCGCCATCCAAAAATTTATCTAACCGTTCAGCACCTGTTGAGCCATTAATGTTTGAATAATGATCAAAATAAGCTGCTGCCAAATGATAAAGGGCATATGGCGGGGCAGTGCCACTCAATAAAGCTTCCTTATGTTTCTGAAAGTAGTCGAGCCTTTGCTTAATTTCTGCGGCTTCTTTTTGTTGCCACTTCGCCCTTCGCTCCTCCTGTTTCTTGATGTATTCAGGAGGCGTACTCAGGCTTTTATATAATGGATGAAACTCGGGGTGATCATCAAGCCAGGGTAGCAATTTCTCCTGTAACCCTTTATCACCATATTCGTTTTTAATTGCCAAATATGCCCACCAGAAGCACTCTTCTCTAACTGCAACATTTTCAGCCTCTAGACATTGCTCTAGCCACCACAACCAAATCCATGATGAAGATTTTGCATCCCAAAGACACTCAAACGCCAAACTGAATTTTTCAGGGCTTTCTATTTTTGATAGGCAATCTTTTAAAACTTTTTTAATGG
>CAYYBN010000004.1:0-23199 GCA_964470225.1 uncultured Methylotenera sp.
GTCATAAAAGCGCTGTCAGAAAGCCCGGTATCGCAAGCCACCCGACGTTGTATGACAGATAATTCTTGGCGCAACGCCACGCCAGCTTCGGTCAGAGTGACGATGACCACACGCTCATCATCTTTTTGCCGCGTGCGTTTGGTCAGTTTTTTCGACTCCAGCCGCTTGACCACAGGCGTAATGGTGGCAGGTTCCAGCATCAGCTTTTCAGCGATTTCTTTGATGGCCAGTGATTTGTATTGCCATAACGCAACCAGAACCAGGTACTGCGGATAGGTCAGATTGTGTTTGTCCAAATCTGGCTTGTAAGAGCGCAGCAAGGCATGTGTCGCAGAATACAGTGAAAAACACAATTGGTTTTCCAGATAGAGATTAGGCATGGTCAATTGCTTATAAATGGATAGATATAAATATGTTACACGTTTTTGACTAGGAGGGCACAAGACAAGAGTCGTCAGCGTGCATGTTGAATCTTTTTTTTGTAAGATTGGTCAACTTTTGTGTTTTTTAACATTAAGCCTGTCACAATTCATAAAAAGTACTGGAAATGTGTATGACCACTCCCTGCCCACCTTCACAAACCACACTACAGATTCTGGAAAAAATAGTGGCCGAGAGTTGCCACTGCAAACTGCGTGAACACTGCCCAGACAAGCAGTCACCAGACTGCCTGAAACATCGCAATCTGTATATCGAAGCGGTACTCGAGAACAAACTGACGAAACTATAAGTGAGTGACCGTAAGTGAGTGACTGTAAGTGAATGACTGTGGCCGTCGGAAACCAGCTCCGGCTTGAGCAGTGCATATCCCGCAATGTTGTTACCATCCATTACTTTTCTCGACCTGGAAACCACCGGCGCCACCCCGCTTCGTGACCGCATTACCGAAATCGCCCTGGTGCGTTTTGATGATGGCGTTGAAACCGCGCGTTGGCAAACGCTGGTGAATCCACAAATGCCGATTCCACCTTTTATTCAGTCGTTAACCGGGATTGATGACAGCATGGTGGCCGAAGCACCGGCCTTTGCCGAAGTGGCAGACAAACTGTTGGCCTTTCTGGAGGGCAGTGTACTGGCCGCGCACAATGTGCGTTTTGACCATGGCTTTTTAAAGGCGGAACTCAAGCGTATCGGCATCACGCTGAGGCAAAAAGTGATGTGTACGGTCAAGCTGTCGCGCTTGCTGTATCCACAACATTATAGCCATGGCATTGATGCGATTGTCGCCAGACACAATATTCAGGGGTTGGCGCGACACCGTGCCATGGGTGATGTCGAGGCCATCCTCGCCATGCTGGCCGATGCTAAACAATCGCTAGGCGAGCCAACCTTGCAAGCCGCCGCAGCAAAGTTAATGGCCGCGCCTACGGTGCCTCCAAACGTCGATGTGGCGCTGGTCGGTGAGTTGCCCGAAGCGCCGGGGGTGTATCTGTTTTACGGGGACAATGACCTGCCGCTGTATATCGGCAAAAGCGTCAATTTGCGCGCACGCGTGCTGTCACATTTCAGTAGCGACCATGCCTCAACCAAAGAAATGCGCATGACGCAGGAAATGAAACGCTTTGAGTGGATTCCCACGGCCGGTGAATTTAGTGCCTTGTTACTAGAGTCGCGGCTGGTGAAAGAACGACAACCGATTTATAACCGTCAATTGCGGCGTGAGCGCAGCCTGTGTAGCTGGCAACTGCAGCTTGGTGATCAGGCCAGCGCAGCACAGCCTCTGGTCCGGCTGGTGAATCAGGATGACATCGATCCCAGCCAGCTCGAACGATTATTTGGCACTTTTCGCAGCAAACGTCAGGCCGAAGAAGCCCTGCGTAAAATTGCCAGCCAGCAGCAACTCTGTCTCAAAATGCTCGGACTGGAAAGCGGGCGCAATGCGCCATGCTTTGCCCGCCAAATCAAGCGTTGCAAAGGCGTCTGTTGCGGCGAAGAGTCAGCCGAGATTCATGCCCTGCGTGTGCAGCAGGCGCTGATGGCGCACAAACTCAAGGTTTGGCCGTATCCCGGTAAAATTGGCATTGAAGAATACAATCTGGAAAACGACTTGCACCAGATCCATGTGTTTGAGCACTGGGTATATCTGGGCGTCGCCCGCAATGACGAAGAACTTCAAGCCTTGCGTGAAGAACAGACGGTGCTGCGCTTTGATCTGGATACCTATAAATTACTGCTGAAAATGCTGGCCATGCGCAAAACTAAAATCAAACAATTGAGCGCAGCTTGATGGTGACAAATTGCCTAAAAAACAGTTTGCATAATCACAACGATTGCGTATAATTGCGGGTTCTTTAAAAGGCGATGTATAAGGCAATATTATGTACGCAGTGATTAAAACGGGTGGCAAACAGTACAAAGTTGCCGCTGGCGATAAATTAAAAGTTGAAAAACTGACTGGCGACGTTGGCACCAAAGTAGTCATCGATAAAGTATTATTGATTGCCGATGGCGAGACCACTACGATTGGTGCACCGTTGGTTGCTGGTGCTAAAGTGAATGCCACGGTGGTATCACATGGCCGTGGTGACAAAGTTATGATCTTCAAAATGCGTCGTCGTAAGCACTACCGCAAGACACAAGGTCATCGTCAGAGCTTCACAGAAATTCAAATCGATACCATTTCGGCAAAATAAATTTCGTCAAAACAAATTTAGTTCAGCAAATAAGCACGTTCTGCTTGAGTAGAGCAGATTGCTAGAATAAGGAATCAAACATGGCACACAAAAAAGCAGGCGGTAGTTCCCGTAACGGTCGCGACTCACAGGCCAAACGTTTGGGCGTGAAAGCCTTTGGTGAAACAGTGGTTAACGCTGGTAGCATCATCGTACGTCAACGCGGTACCAAAATGCACGCGGGCGAAAACGTTGGCATGGGTAAAGATCACACCCTGTATGCACTGGTAGACGGTAAAGTAAAATTTGCTGTGAAAGGCGCGCTGAAGCGTCACACCGTGAGCATCGAAGCGGTCTAATCGCCTTTTGATGAAAAAAGCCCTGTCGCTTGACGGGGCTTTTTCATTTATAGTTTTTGTCTATGTGGCAATCAAATTATTTTGCTGACATGAGCGACATCAACGGAACCGAGCCCATATGAAGTTTATAGACGAAGCAACCATCAAGGTCTACGCTGGTGACGGCGGCAATGGCGTCGCCACCTTCCGCCGTGAAAAGTACGAGCCCATGGGCGGGCCAAATGGCGGCGACGGCGGTCGTGGCGGCTCGATTTTTGTTGTCGCCGACCGCAATATCAATACGCTGGTTGATTACCGCTATACCCGTACCTTCAAAGCGCAACGTGGCGAAAACGGAAGCGGCTCGGATTGTTACGGCAAAGGTGGCGACGACATGGTACTGCGCGTGCCTGTCGGTACCACCATTAGCGACAAAGCCAGCGGGCAGTTGATGGTTGACCTGAATGCCGATGGTCAGCAGGTGATGATTGCCAAAGGTGGCAACGGTGGACTGGGCAATATTCACTTTAAAACCAGTACCAACCGCGCCCCGCGCCAATGTACCAAGGGTGAGCCTGGCGAAGCGTTTGAGCTTTATCTGGAGCTCAAGGTACTGGCCGATGTAGGTCTGTTAGGCATGCCCAATGCCGGTAAATCTACCTTTATCCGCTCGGTCTCGGCCGCCAAACCCAAGGTTGCCGACTATCCCTTTACTACCTTGCACCCCAATCTGGGCGTGGTGCGTGTCGATAGCAACCGCAGTTTTGTGATTGCCGATGTGCCCGGCCTGATTGAAGGGGCCGCTGAAGGTGCTGGTCTCGGTCACCAGTTTTTGCGCCATTTGCAACGGACGTCTTTATTGCTGCATCTGGTGGATCTTGCGCCGTTTGATGACAGTGTAGACCCGGTGCAGGAAGCCAAAGCCATCGTCAACGAGCTGAAAAAATACGACCAAGAACTCTACGATAAACCACGCTGGCTGGTGCTCAACAAGATCGATATGCTGGAAGACAGCCAGCAAACAGTCGCCGAGTTTATCAAAGCCTATGGCTGGAAAGGGCCGGTATTCGCCATTTCTGCCATCAGCGGACTCGGCTGCAAAGAACTGACCTACGCCATCATGGACCATATCGACCAGACTCGCGCCCAGCGTGAAGTCGAGTCCGAGCAAGCAGCTAGCGTCCCGGAATAAGTTTTAAACACTATTTTTGATATGTCCGTTTCCCTAATACAAGACAGCAAAACCCTGATTGTGAAAGTAGGCTCCAGTCTGGTGACCAACAATGGTCAGGGCTTGGATCGCGCTGCGATTGCTGCCTGGGCGCAGCAGATCAGTGCGCTGGTGAAACTGGGCAAGCAGGTAGTACTGGTGTCTAGCGGTGCCGTGGCCGAAGGCATGCAGCGACTGGGCTGGAAAAAACGCCCGGTCGAGGTCAACGAATTACAAGCCGCTGCTGCCGTGGGTCAAATGGGGCTGGTACAAATGTATGAGCAATGCTTTGCCCAATACGGTTTGCACACCGCGCAACTGCTGCTGACGCACGATGACCTGGCGGACCGCAAACGTTATTTAAATGCGCGTTCCACCTTGCGTACCTTGCTTGATTTAAACGTCATCCCCATCATCAACGAAAACGACACGGTGGTGACTGAAGAAATTCGCTTTGGCGATAACGATACCCTGGGTGCGCTGGTGGCCAACCTGATTGAAGCGGATGCGCTGATTATTCTCACTGACCAGCAAGGCCTGTATTCGGCTGACCCGCGCAAGGACCCACAAGCGGTGTTTGTCCAGTTTGAAACGGCTGGGAATCCGGCACTGGAAGCCATGGCCGGTGGCGCTGGTAGCAGCGTGGGGACTGGCGGCATGCTCACCAAGATACTGGCTGCCAAACGGGCGGCCAACAGTGGCGCACACACCGTGATTGCTTCTGGGCGCGAGCCGGATGTGCTGGTGCGCCTGAGTCAGGGCGAAGCCATCGGCACCCATCTGCAAGCCGGACAAATGAAAACTGTGGCCAAAAAACAGTGGCTGGCCGACCATTTGCGCGTCGGTGGTAAACTGGTGCTGGATGATGGTGCCGTGAATGTGCTGACCAAGGATGGCAAGAGCCTGTTGCCAATTGGCGTGGTGGATGTACTGGGCCAGTTTGAGCGCGGCGATGTGGTTGCATGTGTGGATGCTGCCGGTAAGGAATGGGCGCGTGGCATTGTCAATTACAATGCCAATGAAGTGCGACGCATTAAACGTAAACCCAGCAGCGAGATTGAAGTCGTGTTGGGCTATGTCGAAGAAAATGAATTAATCCATAGGGACAATCTGGTACTGCTGTAAGCCAGTGTCATCTGACCTTGATGAAGCAAATCATGGCAAACCGAAATGAGTAAAAAGGCAATCGTATGAATAAACCGGTGACGAACCAACCGTTAGTAGCCATCATTATGGGGTCAGACAGTGACTGGCCTGTGATGAAACATGCTGCACAAATGCTGGCAGACTTTGGGGTGGCCTATGATGCCCGCGTGGTCTCTGCGCACCGTACGCCAGACCTGATGTTCCGCTTTGCCGAGTCTGCGGCCAGTCAGGGCTTACAGGTGATTATTGCCGGTGCCGGTGGTGCGGCCCACCTGCCAGGCATGGTCGCCGCCAAAACCACCTTGCCCGTGCTTGGTGTGCCTGTGCCTTCCAAACACTTGCAAGGGCAAGATTCACTGCTGTCTATCGTGCAAATGCCCAAAGGCATTCCGGTGGCTACCTTTGCCATTGGCGATGCCGGTGCCGCCAATGCCGGTTTGTTTGCCGTGGCCATGCTGGCCAATCAAGATGCAGCGTTGGCAGAAAAGCTGACGACCTTCCGCAAAAAACAAGCTGAAAAAGTGCATGCGATGGAGTTGAGCGAAAAACCATGAAATCGACCGTGATACAACCGCCCGCCATGCTGGGCATGTTGGGTGGCGGCCAGCTAGGCCGTTTCTTTGTCATTGCCGCCCATGAGATGGGGTATAAAGTCACTGTGCTGGACCCAGATCAAAACAGTCCGGCCGGAATGATTGCGGATGTGCATTTGTGTGCGGCTTACGACGATGCTGCCGCCTTACAAACCATGGCACAAACCTGTCAGGCCATTTCTACCGAATTTGAAAACGTACCCGCTGACACACTGGCAACGCTGGCGCAGTCTACCGTGGTACACCCGAGTGCTGCTGCAGTCGCCATTGCCCAACACCGCGTTAAAGAAAAAACCTTTTTCAAAGAAGCCGGTTTGCCGGTTGGGCCATTTGTACCTGTGCTGGCCGAAAGCGATCTGCCTGCCGATGGCGACATGTACCCGGCCGTGCTGAAAGTCGCGCGTTTTGGCTACGATGGTAAAGGTCAGGCGCGTGTTGCCAATCAAGCCGAGGCCAAACTGGCATTAGCTAACTTCAAGCATGAAGTCTGCGTGTTGGAAAAAATGCTGCCGCTCGACTTGGAAGTGTCAGTCGTGCTGGCGCGTGACACCCAAGGCAATATCGCTGCCTTCCCAACTGCCGAAAACAGCCATCTGAATGGCATACTCGATGTCAGCATCGCCCCGGCGCGTTGTTCTGAGGTGATTAAAGCCAATGCACAGGAGCTGGCGAAAAAACTGGCCACCAAGCTTAATTATGTCGGCGTACTAGGAGTGGAGTTTTTTGTAGTGGGCAATCAGTTGCTGGTCAACGAAATCGCCCCACGTCCGCACAACTCCGGCCATTACACCATTGATGCCTGTGTCACCAACCAGTTTGAACAACAGGTGCGGGTGATTACTGGTCAGGCGCTGGGTAGCCCCAAACAACATAGCAAAGCGGTAATGGTGAATATCCTGGGGGATAGCTGGCTATATAGTGGTCAGCAGCAAGCACCTGCTTGGGACAAAGCCTTGGCCCATGGCCACCTGAAAATGCATTTATACGGCAAACACGAGCCGCGCAAAGGTCGCAAAATGGGTCACTTCACCGTGATAGGCGATGATGCACAAGCGGTTCTCAATGCTGCCAAGGTCGCCCGTAGCGAACTGCATATTGGCGAATAAGCGCAAAAGCCTTGGTCATGAAAAAGCCCGGTGTATGCCGGGCTTTTTTGTCTGTGTCGTAAGCAAGTAATCCTTCGGCGCATCAGCAATAAAAAAGCCGAACATTTGTACGGCTTTTTCTACTTACCTCTGGAGTCAACAGTTGACTAACACAACTGATTTATTGCCAGTGCCTGTACAGGCATACGGTGTTGCTTAGGCTGCCAACGCTTTGATCGCTGCGCTCAGGCGGCTCTTGTGACGAGCAGCTTTGTTTTTATGAATGATTTTTTTGTCAGCGATACGGTCGATGACTGGAACGTTTGCATTAAAGGCAGCAGTCGCAGCGGCTTTGTCGCCAGTCTGGATCGCTTTGATGACTTTTTTAATCGCGGTACGCAGTGTGGAACGCAATGCAGCATTGTGTGCATTCACTTTCACGGATTGGCGCGCGCGTTTGCGAGCTTGTGCGGTATTTGCCATGTTAGTTTGTCCTGTTACTTGAAGTAGGTGGAATACGAAACCGTGCATCATACTGTTATTCACTCCTTTTGACAAGACGGGACTGTATTTTTATTCAATCTGCGTGACATGCCTGCGACGTGCCCATGCTAAAATCGCAACTCTTTGATTGGTCTTGAAAAATAACAGGCGATCTTGTTTTGTAGACAAGCAAGCCCGACGCCTTTACAAGCTACCCTTATGAATTTACTCAAAGCGCTGGCCACGGTGGGTGGTATGACGTTTATTTCGCGCCTGCTGGGTTTTGTGCGCGACACCCTGATTGCGCGGATTTTTGGTGCGGGCATGGCGACTGATGCGTTTTTTGTCGCGTTTAAAATCCCCAATTTGTTGCGCCGTATTTCGGGGGAGGGGGCGTTTAGTCAGGCGTTTGTGCCGATTTTGTCCGAGTACCGTAAGCAACGTACACCGGAGGCGACGCGGGCTCTGATTAACCATGTGGCCAGTTTGCTCGGTTTGTTTTTGGTGGGCATCACCATTGTTGGTATGTTGGCTGCGCCTTGGATTGTCCGGCTGACCTCGCCAGGTTTTGTACATGACGCACAAAAATTTGCGCTGACCACAGAGTTGTTGCGCATTACCTTCCCCTACATCTTGTTTATCTCCTTGGTGTCCATGGCGGGCGGGGTGCTGAACGCTTACAGCAAGTTTCAGGTGCCCGCGTTTACGCCAGTCTGGCTCAACCTGAGCTTTATCACTGCTGCGTTGTTTGTCGCGCCGCATTTTCACAATTCGGTGTATGTGCTGGCGTGGGCGGTGTTTGTCGGTGGCATTATCCAGTTGCTGTACCAGTTGCCGTATTTGCAAAAAATCGGCATGTTGCCAAGGTATGCGCTCAACACTGAAGATGAAGGCGTGCGCCGCATTTTGCGTCTGATGGGCCCGGCCATTTTTGGCGTGTCGGTGGCGCAGATTTCCATCGTCTTGAATAATATCTTCGCCTCGTTTATGCCCACTGGCAGCGTATCGTGGTTGTACTATGCGGACCGCCTGATGGAGTTTCCGACCGGCGTGCTGGGCGTGGCGTTGGGGACAATTTTGTTACCTAGTTTATCAAAAGCGCATGTAGACAAATCGGCGGCCGAGTTTTCGCAATTGCTGGACTGGGGCTTGCGCTTGACTTGTATGCTGGCGATTCCGGCAGCGGTGGCCATGGCAGTACTGTCCAAGCCCTTGGTTGCCAGCCTGTTTTACTACGGCAAGTTTACCCCGCTGGATGTAGCGCAAACCGAACGCGCGCTGATTGCCTACAGCTTGAGTTTGCTCGGTCTGATTATGGTCAAGGTACTGGCGCCCGGTTTTTATGCGCGGCAAAACGTCAAAACCCCGGTCAAGATTGCTATCTTTACCTTGGTCATCACGCAACTGCTGAATGTCGGCTTTTTGCAATTTACTGCGTTGCAGCATGCCGGGTTGGCGCTGGCAGTCGGGCTGGGCGCTTGCCTGAATGCCACGCTGCTGTGGGTGAATTTGCAGCGTAGTGGCGCCTTTCAGCCGCAAGCAGGTTGGTTGCTGTTCTTGTTCAAACTACTAATCGCGGTCAGCCTGATGGCGCTGGCCTTGCATGCTGCCGATGTCTGGTGTGGTGACTGGCTGAACATGCCCGCGCTGACCCGCATGCTGCATCTGGCCGCGGTGGTGGTGATGGGTATGACGGTCTATTTTGCCGCGCTGGGTGCGCTGGGCTTTAGGCCGCGTGACTTTATGAAACGCGTGGCTAAATAACATTGTCGCCAGCCATGCAAATCTTTCGTCACTTCCCTGCCAGCGCCAATCCGCAAGCCATTGCTATAGGCAACTTCGATGGCATGCATCTGGGCCATCAAGCCTTGCTGCGCCAGCTGATGGCCTATACACAAACCTATCACATCACGCCGGCGGTGATGACCTTTGAGCCACATCCGCGCGAGTTCTTCATGCCACAAAATGCCCCGGCACGGCTGGCTTCCATGCGCGAAAAGCTGGAGTACTTTGCCGAGTGCGGTGTGCAGCATGTGTATGTGCAACGTTTTAATCAGGCCTTTGCCGGACAAACGCCCGCGGCTTTTATGCAGGTGTTGTGTCAGCGGTTAAACGCCAATGTAGTGATGGTGGGGGAGGATTTTTGCTTTGGTGCCAAACGTGCTGGCAGTGTACAAACCCTGATTGCCAACGGCTTTAACGTGATTCCGTTGCCCGAAGTGCAATGGCAGGGCGAGCGTGTCTCCAGCACGCTGGTGCGCAACGCGCTGGCCGCAGGTGATTTAATCAAAGCCCAGACCTTGCTCGGCAGGCCGTATAGCATCAGTGGCAAAGTGGTGCATGGCGCCAAGCTCGGCCGACAATTGGGTTTTCCCACCGCCAACGTACACATGCGCCACGAACGCCCTGCACTGACCGGGGTTTATGCGGTAAAATTGAACACTTTGCCAGCGGTAGCCAATTTGGGTGTACGCCCAACGTTACAAGGCATTCCCAAACTCAAACTCGAAGTGCATGTGTTTGATTTTGAGGGTGATTTGTACGACCAGCACGTGCATGTACAGTTTTTTCACAAGCTGCGTGACGAACAGAAGTTTGCCGGACTGGATGCGCTGAGCGCGCAAATCGCGCTGGATGCTGACAATGCAAAAGCTTATTTTGCCGCAGATACACGCGGATAAACGCCGATAAAAAAGCACTTTAAAAATCTGCGTGCAACCGCGTGTATCTGCGGCTAAAACATTTGAGATTTTAAATGACTGACCAAAATAAAGATTCAAAATATCCACTGAATTTACCGGAAACCAGCTTTCCGATGCGTGGCGATTTGGCCAAGCGCGAGCCTGTGTGGCTAAAAAGCTGGCAAGAGCGCAAAGTGTACGAGCGTATTCGTGCCAAGCGTAAAGACGCTAAAAAATTCATCCTGCATGACGGCCCGCCGTATGCCAACGGTGATATTCATATTGGTCACGCCGTCAATAAAATCCTCAAAGACATCATTATCAAAGCCAAAACCATGAGTGGTTTTGATGCGCCCTATGTGCCGGGTTGGGATTGCCACGGCCTGCCGATTGAGCTGGTGGTAGAGAAAAACCACGGCAAGAATATAGCCCCGGCCAAATTCCGCGAACTGTGCCGCGCCTACGCTGCCGAGCAGGTCGAAAAACAGAAAAAAGACTTTATTCGTTTAGGTGTGCTGGGCGACTGGGACAACCCTTACCTGACCATGGATTTCAACACCGAAGCCGACATCATGCGTGCCTTGGGTGAAATTTATCAAAACGGCTATTTATATCAGGGCTCCAAGCCTGTGCACTGGTGTGTGGACTGCGGTTCGGCACTGGCTGAGGCGGAGGTGGAGTATGAGGATGTCAATTCACCGGCGATTGATGTGGGTTTTAAAGTGGTGGATAACGCCGCTTTGTCCAAAGCGTTTGGCATGGCTGTCATTGGTGACGCCTATGCCGTAATCTGGACAACCACGCCATGGACGCTACCTGCCAATCAGGCAGTCAGTGTCAATCCAGAACTGGAATATGACCTGATTCAAACTGGTAAAGGTTTACTGATACTGGTGCGTGAGTTAGCAGAAAAGACCTTGGCAAGATATGCAGAAGAAAACGCTGCTCTGCTTGCCAGTTGCAAAGGCGAATCCCTCCGTGGCTTGATGTTGCAACACCCATTCGACAACCGCCAAGTGCCAGTTATCTGCGGCGACCACGTGACTACCGATGCTGGTACTGGTTTGGTGCATACCGCTGCCGCCCATGGTAACGATGACTGGCTGGTGATGCGTGCCAATTTCCCTAATGAGAAACCACGCGTGCTGATGGGGGGCGATGGCAAGTTTTTTAGCAGTGAGCTGGTGGAACTGGCCGAAATTCGCGGACTGAGCCGTCAGGAGGCCAACAAGGTGATTCTGGCCAAGTTGCAAGAAAACGGCGTGTTGTTTGCTTCGGCGCGGTTGAACCACAGCTTCCCGCATTGCTGGCGCCATAAAACGCCGCTAATGCAATTGGCGACTCATCAGTGGTTTATTGGTATGAATGCCGTTGGTAACGATGGTCAGGCCTTGCGTGCGCATGCCAATACGGCGGTGGATGCCACCGAGTTTTTCCCTAGCTGGGGCCGCGCGCGTCTCGAAGCCATGATTAAAAACCGCCCGGACTGGTGTGTTTCACGTCAGCGTAACTGGGGCGTGCCCATGCCGTTTTTTGTACACAAGGAAACTGGTGAGCCGCATCCCGAGACCCTCAAGCTGCTGGAAATCGTCTGTAAACAAGTCGAGCAGCAAGGCATCGAAGCGTGGTTTAGTCTGGATGGTGAGGCTTTCCTTGCCCAGCATGCGCCAGCCTATGCCGCGCTATACAAAAAAGTCACCGATACGCTGGATGTCTGGTTTGACTCCGGCGCGACGCATTATGCCGTGGTGCGCTCGGCGCAACACGCCAGCCTGTCTGCCGCGGCCAATATCCGTGAGGCTGACAAGCAACCAGTCGCAGACTTGTATCTGGAAGGCTCTGACCAGCACCGTGGCTGGTTCCAGTCCAGCTTGCTCACCGGCTGTGCCATTGATGGCCATGCACCATACAAAGCGCTGCTGACGCACGGGTTTGTGGTCGATGGCGCTGGCCACAAAATGAGTAAGTCCAAAGGCAACGTGGTCGCGCCGCAAAAGGTCATGGACACCTACGGTGCCGATATTCTACGCCTGTGGGTGGCTTCGACCGACTATTCCGGCGAGTTGACCATCAGCGACGAGATTCTCAAGCGTGTGGCCGATGGCTACCGCCGTATCCGCAATACTTTGCGCTTCCTGCTTTCTAACCTGGCTGATTTTGATGCCAGCCAAGACTTGCTGCCAGTTGAACAATGGCTGGAAATCGACCGTTATGCCTTGCATTTAACCCAGCAGTTGCAGAGCGGTATTCTGGCTGATTACGACAACTATGAATTCCACCTCGCAGTGCAGAAGTTTGTCAGCTTCTGCTCGGAAGACCTGGGTGGTTTTTATCTGGATATTCTCAAAGACCGTCTGTACACCAGCGGCGAAACCTCGCACGCCCGTCGTGCAGCACAAAGTGCGCTGTACCACATCACCCATGCCATGATGCGTTTGATGGCACCGATTTTAAGCTTTACGGCCGATGAGATTTGGCAGACCTTGGGTCTGGACAGTGTCGCGACCGTGTTTGAGGAAGACTGGTACAGCTTGCCTGCGCATGGCCTCAACGAAGTGCAACTGCTCAACTGGCAGACCATCATTACGCTGCGTGCCCAGGCGGCCAAAGAGATTGAGTTGTTGCGTGGTGAGGGCAAGGTGGGTTCTTCATTGCAAGCCGAGCTGTCCTTTCATGTTGCCCCGGAAGGGTATGATGCCCTGAACAGTCTCAAGGATGATTTGCGCTTTGTCATGATTACCTCTAGTGCGACGATCTACAAAGCGGTAGACCCTGCGGTGCAAAAAATTCTGGTACAGCCGAGTGCGCATGCCAAATGTGAGCGTTGCTGGCATTACCGCGCTGATGTCGGTAGTGATGCCGCGCATCCGACGATTTGTGGCCGTTGCGTGAGCAATCTGTTTGGCAGTGGTGAAGAGCGCAAGTATGCTTGATTTTCAAACCCAGCCAGATACACCCTGCCGTCATTCCCGCGCAAGCGGGAATCCAGTCAAGGTGACATGTCAGAATAAAAAATTTAGTTTTGTGCTGGTTGAACAAACCGCCATGGATGCCCGTTTTCACGGGAATGACGTGCATAGAAGGCTGGGTTATGGCAGTTAAAACAGCATGGCGCTGGTTGGCCTTAAGCGCCATCGTCATCGCGCTCGACCTCTACACCAAGCATGTCATTCAAATGCATTTCGCCTATGGCGAGCATTTGAATGTGACCAGTTTTTTTGACCTCGTGCGCTACCACAACACCGGCGCGGCGTTTAGTTTTCTGGCCAATGCCGGTGGTTGGCAGCACGGGTTTTTCACTGCGGTATCTACGCTGGCCTCAGTGTTTATGACCGTGCTTTTACTCAAAAACACCGATAAAAAACTTTTTTGTCTGGGCATTGCCTTAGTGTTGGGCGGCGCACTGGGTAACCTGTATGACCGCGTGACGCTGGGCTATGTGGTCGACTTTTTGCTGTTTTATTATCAGCAGTGGGCATGGCCAGCGTTTAATGTGGCGGATAGTGCCATTAGTGTCGGTGTCGGCATATTAATTCTGGATAGTTTTAAGCATCCACAATAACGCTTGCTCATAGAGGCTGGCGGGAAAATTTGGGGGTAGGGCGTGCCTGACTGGAAAAAGATGATTGCTGCGAAAGTGGCGTTGGCCAAGCGTGGCAGCAAGCGCAGTGAGCAGGGGTTGGATGCACGCGTGCCACCCGGTCAAACGCTGGTCACTAATTTTCCGGTGCTCGATTTGGGCATACGCCCCAATGTCAATACCAGCAATTGGTCGCTGGCGATTTATGGGTTGGTGGAAACGCCGCTTGACCTCAACTGGATGGACTTTCGCAGTCTGCCGCAAATCAAAGATACTTCCGATTTTCACTGTGTAACACGCTGGTCGCAACTGGACATGGTGTGGGAAGGTGTGCTGGCGCGTGACTTGCTCATGCAGGCTGGCCCATTACCCGCCGCCAAATATGCCACCATGCATGGCTTTGATGGCTACACCACCAACCTGCCGCTTGAAGCCTTGTTGGATGACGATGTGGTGATTGCCCATAGTGTAAACGGCCATGCGCTCACGGCTGAACATGGCGGCCCGGTGCGTATGGTGGTGCCCAAACGCTATGCCTGGAAAGGCGCCAAGTGGCTAAAAGGCATCGAACTCCATGCCTACGACAGACCTGGTTTTTGGGAAGTCCGCGGCTATCACAACGAAGCGTTTCCGTTTGACGAGCAACGCTATTCTGAAGAAGATTTTTAATCCAGGCTTAAGTAACTAAAGGCGTTGCTTAACCCAAGTCAGCAACTGTACTAATAGCAGACACACGCCGCCCAGCACTACACCGACGATTCCATCTAGCAACCAGCTAAAGCCACCTGCGGCTTGCGTCCAGTGATGGATGGCAGGCACGCCATGGCCGACAATGCTCCCCCCAACCAGAAACATGGCTGCCGTGCCTAGCAGAGTGAGTAAGCGCATCAGGTAAGGCACCACGCGCACCATGCCAGCCCCGAGGTCGCGCAGTAGACGGTAGCGACTACTTTGCCACAGCCATAATCCAGCATCATCCAGTTTGACGATGGCGGCCACCAGACCATAGACGCCTACCGTCATCAACAAGGCGATGGTCACCAAGACCAGACTTTGTTGCATGAGCGACTGTTCAGCGACCACGCCCAGTGAAATCACAATAATCTCGGCGGATAAAATAAAGTCAGTGCGGATGGCCCCACGAATTTTGTCGCGCTCCAGCGTTGCGGGTGCCGGGCTGGGGCTGGATGCAGTCTCTTCAACAGACGCATGATTGAGTGACTGGCTATTGCCATGAAACAGCCGGTGCCAGACTTTTTCAAAGCCTTCAAAACACAAAAACGCACCGCCCAACATGAGCAGGGGCGTAATCAGCAAGGCGGCCACAGCGCTAATCATCAATGCTGACGGCACCAGTATCGCTTTGTTCAGCAGTGAGCCCTTGGCCACCGCCCATACCACTGGCAACTCGCGTTCGGCATGCACGCCCGCCACTTGCTGGGCATTGAGTGCCAGGTCGTCACCCAGTACGCCCGCAGTTTTTTTAGCCGCAAGCTGACTCATGACTGAGACATCGTCAAGCAGCGTTGTAATGTCATCCAGCAACGCCAATAAACCGGTAAATGCCATGGTGTGTTCCGTGATCGTAGTAAACAGTTGATGATTTTACGTGAATGCCGCTAAAATGGCGGCATGCAAACGCTGAAATTTCAACGTTGGATGGCGCGCATGGCCTTAATGGCAATCATGCTGGCTGCGCTCGTCCCAACCTTGAGTCTGGCGTTTCCCATGCAGGCGGGCAAAAGTTTTGTGCAGGATATTTGCGCCAGCCAAGGTAGCAAACTGGTCATTCAGGTGGTCACCACCCAAGGTAAACAGCTACCTACCCTGCTGGATTTCAAGCCCAGTCAAACACCCGCTTCGCTCGGTCACCATCTGAATCATTGTCCGTTCTGCCATCTGGTGATGGATGATGTAGTGTTGCCCGAACATCGCCCTGCTTACGTTTTATTCCAGCAAGCTCAGCAAGCCATTGCGCTGAATACCTACCAGCCCCCTGTGGTGGCCAGTTACACCCCCTCGGCGCTCACCGCGCGCGCGCCACCAACTACTCCAGTACTGTAACTTGCCTACCGGTTATACCGGTGTCTACAGTCGTCCTGCGTCTGCCGGACTCGTATGGAGTGGAATCATGATAGTTATCAATTTGCAAACCATGATGTTTGCCAAACAAGTGGAGTGGAAGCGCCACATCACCCTCAAAGAAGTTGCCGATGCTACTGGCATCAGCCGTATGACCTTGCATCGCATGGTCAAAAATCCCGCTTATAACGCCTGCACCGAGCATTTGGACAAGTTGTGCCGTTATTTTGGCTGCGATATTGCCTCGCTTATCTGCTGGCTCCCTGATGATGTTCAGCCAAGTATCGCAGCATAAAAGCACGTAATTCATTTAATCAAATCAAGTGACTGATGATTGCCAGCTATGACCATAGCTTGGTTGGCAATATCAGTCACAACCATTAGAAAAAAGACGGGAGAAATACAATGAAATTCACAAATATCACGCTGGCGGTGCTATCAGCCTGGCCATTTCTGGTCTACGCAGCACATGACGGCACGGTGCATGTCGACGAAGTTGAAGTGGTCGAAAAGAAACGTTCGCCATCCACCACACAACCCGATATGGCCACTGCCAAAGAAACCCTTGCAAAAACCGCAGGGGGAACCACACTGGTGGATATGGCCGAGGTGCGTGAAGGCCGTACCAGTAACTTTCAGGACACACTGGGCATGGCGACCGGGGTCTATGCGCAGTCGAGGTTTGGTGCCGAAGAAACCCGCTTGTCGATTCGCGGATCTGGTTTACAGCGTACCTTTCATGGCCGCGGCTTAAAACTCATGCAGGATGGCATTCCCACCAATCTCGCAGACGGCGGCTTTGATTTTCCAGCCATAGACCCGATGGCCACAGACTACATTGAGGTCTATAGAGGTGCCAATGCGTTGCAATACGGCGCAGCCAATCTGGGGGGCAGCATCAATTTCATATCTCGTACGGGTCACAATGCCTCACCGCTTGAAGTGAGAACTGAAGGTGGCAGTTATGGCTACTACCGCTTAGGGGTGAGTACCGGCGGTGTTACTGGAGATGTGGATTATTTTGTGACTGCCAGCCAGTATGGCACCAGCAGTTTCCGCGATAATGCCCAGCAAAGTGCGGACAGACTCACCGGTAATGTGGGGATAAAGATTAACGATAATGTAGAAACGCGTTTTTACCTAGGCTATACCAATAACGACTCGCAGTTACCTTCTTCCTTGACCAAGGCGCAGTTGAAATCGAATCCGAAACAGTCGGATGTTGTTCCCGGTCAAGGAATCAACCAGCGTGACATCAACGTAACCCGGCTGGCCAATAAAACCACAATTCTGTTGGATACCAGTAAATTAGAAGTCGGCGGTTATTATTCGAAAAAATCGCTGTTTCACCCGATTATTGATCTCGTGTTTCTGGATACCCTGGGGGTGATTGACCAACAATCACATGACTATGGCCTGTTTGCACGCTGGACGCAACAAGGCGAGTGGCTGGGCATGAAAAACGAGTTTATCGCCGGATTTACCCCCAGTATTGGCCGCACGGATGCTAAAAACTACCGTAATGTGAATGCGACCCGTGGGGCTTTAATTAATAACGCCGACCAGCGTGCACGCAATATCGAGGTGTATATGGAGGATCGTTTAAGTGTGACCGACCAGTTGACGGCCGTCGCCGGTCTGCAATATACACATGCCAAACGTGATTCTAAAGATCAACTGATACGGCCAGCCTCGGGCGATCAGAGTGTCAACGAAACCTACACCCAGACCAGCCCTAAACTGGGTGTGCTGTATCAATTGCAACCGCAGGTGCAGTTGTTTGCTAACGTATCACGCAGTTTTGAGCCCCCTAGCTTTGGTGAGTTAAACAACACTGTGGCCGGATTTTTGAAAGCACAAACAGGGACAACGTTTGAAATCGGCACACGTGGCAGCAGCGAGTCGCTGGATTGGGATATTGCCCTTTATTACGCCAAACTCAAGAACGAGTTATTGGCTGTGGGTGCGCCACCGCAAACCGCGACTATCAATGCGGACAAAACCATACACCGTGGCCTGGAGTTGGGCTTGACTGCCCGTTTGCCCTATGACTTTAATTGGCGTACCAGTCTGTTGATTAACGACTTCAAACTGGATAACGATGCAGTATATGGGGACAATCGCTTACCGGGTATTCAGCGTTCATTGTTGCGTTCTGAGCTCATGTACCGTGGTAATGCCTTTTTGGAGCATTTTTATGCAGGGCCAACCATTGAATGGTCACCTGAGCGTTATAACGTCGATTTTGCCGAGACTTTGCATGCAGACAACTACTTTTTGTGGGGTTTGAAAGTCGGCCAAAAAGTCAACGCTCACTGGTCCTGGTTTATCGAAGGACGTAATTTGGCCAACCAGAAATATGCGGCCAGTACAGGCATCACTGGTAACCGTAATGGTGTCGATGGTAACTTCTTTTTGCCAGGGGATGGCCGCACTGCCTATGCCGGTGTGACCTGGACATATTAGTTGATGGACATGCGCCGACAGTCCTCGGGCTGTCGGTGATTTTTTGGAAAAATTGTCATGAACAGTATCGTTCGTTTATTTTTTGTTGCAGCGTGTCTATGTGTGATGTGTCAGCGCTGGAGTATTGCCGATACGCAAGCAGAAGCCATGCAAGCCATCGCAGCCAGTATGCGCGCGCAATGGCAAAAGCCGGATTTATTGCTGGAACTGCCGGTCATCGTGGTGCAAGAAGATGTGGCGATTGCCGACTGGATACTGGGTGAAAAAGGTGGCCGCGCCTTGCTTAGAAAGCAGCATGAGATTTGGCAAACGCTGATGTGCGGTGGCAGTGAATTAAAGTTTGCCCATCGCTTGCAACAGGCCGGGGTTAACCCTTCTGTGGCCGAAACGCTGGCACAACGGTTACGCGCGCTAGAAGCCAGTCTCGATGCAGCGCAAAGACAGCGTATCGACAGTTTTCAGGGCGTGATGGACTTTATGCAGGTCAAGGAGCATCCGCATGCGCACTAAGCGAGCCGATTCTCAAACTGGCCGGTTGAAGCTGGTGAATGTATGGCTGTACTGGCACCGTTGGATAGGGGTGATTGCCTGTATAGGCATGGTGTTGTGGGGGCTGTCTGGCGCTTCTCATCCCATCATGACCCGACTACAACCTGTGCCAAAACACATGATGCCGCCATTACAATTGGTCGATCTTTCGGCAGCCAAAGCCTTGCCGCAGGTGCTGAGCGATCATCATATTGCGCAGTTTAACCATATCAGTCTGGCGACGCTGGCGGGCGTGTCGTATTACCGGGTAAGCCTGCCTAAGCAAGCCGAGGCACTGTATCTGGATGTGGTCAACGGTGTCAGCCAGTCCGGTCTGGAGTCTGCGCATGCGATTGACCTGGCTTGTTATTACACCGGCTTGCCCGCTTCGGCAGTCAAGGCTGTGCGCAAAATCGACACCTTTGAGACCGATTACCACCCGGTCAATCGTTTGTTGCCGGTGTGGCGTGTGGATTTTGAGGCTGAAGGTGATCTGCGTGCCTATGTCGATACCGAGCAATCGCGCCTGGCAACATTGGTTGATAATCGTCGCGCATGGCTCACAGCCTGGTTTCAATTTGGCCATCAATGGTCATTTATGCAGGCTGCCGGGGTGTTGCAGCTGGTGGCGGCAACGCTAGTGTTGGCGCTGATTTTGGCGTCTGCCATGACCGGATTAAGCTTGTATATCAGGCAAGCTGCCACCGCCCGCTATCGTTTGCCTAGATTCAGTTTGCAGTGGTGGCACCGACAACTGGGGTTGTGGGTGGCCATGGTGATTCTGCTGCTGGCCAGCAGTGGACTGTGGCATTTATGGCAGTCAGATGCCCAGCAACATCGACCATCGCTGGTCACGCAATATGTAGTTAACAGTGCAGCGCTGAATTCATCGCTGTGGCAACAATTCATCGGTTTATATTCGCAAACCAACGTGCGTAAGCTGGATATTTATGGACAGCACGATCAGTTGTTCTGGCAGGTGATTCATGCTGGTGAGGCATTGCCTACTGCCCAAGTCGCGGCCATGCATCAGCATGGGCATGCCAAGTCATCAGCACCAATGTCTACGCCGGCGTTATATGGTTCAAGTGGAACTCAACTAAAAACCCTGAACGCGGCTGGCTATGCCAGTTTGTGGATGGCGCATCTGGCAGGCCTGCCAAATCAGCCCTTGCAACAGGTTGCGTGGATCACCCATTTTGCCAACGAATATGGGTTTATTTTCAAGCGCTTGCCTGTACTGAAACTTCAGACCACTGCCCACGATGGCCAGCGCTGGTATGTTGAGCCTGCCACCGGTACTGTGGCCGCTGCTATCAATCAGGTAGATGGTTTGGAAGGCTTTGTGTTTGCTTATTTGCATAAATGGAGTCTGCAAAGCCTGCCAAAAGATCTGCGTGACGCGATTGCGGTGCTCGCAGCATTGCTCATTGCAGCCATGGGTATCATGGGTGGTATCTTGTTTGCTAAGGCCCGAGTTTAATACGCTGCGCTAGCAGTCAATCCCTAGCGGCTTATCCAGAAAATAGCAGGGGGATGTTGACAAGACCTGCGCTTGCAGCGGAGGGGGTAACTGTGTTGGTCGCAAACATTGCGCGATGTTAAGGTCTGGCCGTTCACGCATGTCGATAATGTGGCCACCATGTTCGCCATGTCCTGGCGCGGACAATAATTGCACAAACGGACGCAACGGTTGCGGCGGGTTATTAGACAACACCCGAGCAAACTGGCCGCCAGACAGCCGAACCAGACTCCCCGGCGGGTACACGCCCAATTGCTTGATAAAGCGTCGTAGTAGTGGCTCGTTAAACCATGCACGCTGGGTGCTGAACATGCAAGCCAGCGCCTCATAGGGGGTTTTGCTGTGCAATTGGTCACCGCAATGGCACAACTGGTCATAGGCGTTGACCAGTAACAGGATATGCGACAGCGGGTCAATCTGCTCATTACGCAGGCCATGCGGGTAGCCACTGCCGTCAGCGCGTTCATGGTGTTGCGCCACCAGTGTCAGCAGGCGTTCTGGTACTTGCAGTTGGGTCAGCATGGCCACCCCCAGGGTGACATGGCGCTGATAGGCGGTGGTTTCCAGTGCCGAAAGCGGCGCTTGTGCCTGCCGTAAACGGGCACTCAGGCGTTGTTTGCCTATGTCATGAAACATGGCTGCCAACCCCAATAATTGCGTTTCTTCATCACTGAGATGGCTGACTTTAGCCAGCATCATACACAACACCAGGGTATTGAGTTCATGGTGACTGGCGAGGTCGTTGCTGTGCAGGCCGTGCACCGCATGAATGGCAATATCACCTTCTGTCAGGGTACTATTCACCAGTGTTTTCACCAGTGCATGGCCTTGAAGCAGCGCCTGCTCTGGTTGTTCAGCACTGAGCAGTTGTACCTGGCGCAATTCCATACTGGCTTGTTGAAAGCGTTGCGCGCAGTGTTGTAGCGCTTGATGCAAGGCCTGCTGTTTGCGTACTGGTGCGCTGGCCGGTGGGAGTGTCGCTGCGGCGGCTTGTTGGCGTTTGTGGGCTGGAAACGTAATCACATTGTCGTTGCTAAGCGGCAAACAACGGCTGCGTTTAGGGTCGTAGCGTAGCTGCTGTAAACCCAGGCCTAACAGGGTATCAATTTGTGACTGCTGGGTTATTTCAAAATTGCTGACTGCAAAAGGATGGGCCATCCAGCCCAAATCCAGATGGATATACAAACCGATGCGCAACTGGTGCGGCTGAATGTAGTAGGTTTGCGAGGCCTGATTATGCATGGCGTTTCACCTCTTGCTGGTTACGCAATTGCATCAGTTGCACAAAGTCTTGCGCGGGTAGCGGGTAAGCATACAAATAACCCTGTGCAGTCTGGCAACCCATCTGCTTGAGAAAGTGTTCTTGAGCCTCGGTTTCCACGCCCTCGGCCACCACAGTAAACCCGAGCTGGGTTGCCATGGCGAAAATGGCATTGGTGATGGCGGCATCATCGTGGTCATCGGGCAGGTCTTTGACAAAGCTGCGGTCAATTTTCAGTTGGTCTAATGGCAGGCGCTTCAGGTGCGACAACGAGGAATAGCCAGTGCCAAAGTCATCAATGGCGATGCTAACCCCGAGCTGCTTCAATTGATTAAAGGTATTCACCACATGCTCGGTGTGTTGCATCAGCGTGCTCTCGGTGATTTCAAGTTCAATCAGGTCGGCATCACAGTCGGTTTCCAGCAAGGTACCATAGACAGTATCGGCAAACTGGCTTTGCATGATTTGCATGGCTGAAACATTAATCGCCATTTTTTTGAACGCCGGAAAACGCTGCTGCCATTGTTCGGCTTGGGTGACCGCTTCTTTCAGTGCCCATTGGCCGATGCTGAGAATCAGGCCACTTTCTTCTGCCAACGGTATAAACCGACCCGGCGGCACCATGCCTTGCGTTGGGTGTTGCCAGCGAATCAGCGCCTCGGCACCCACCACCATGCCACTTTGCAAGTCGATTTGCGGCTGGTAAAACAGTTTC
This sequence comes from uncultured Methylotenera sp., assembly GCA_964470225.1. Lineage (GTDB taxonomy): Bacteria > Pseudomonadota > Gammaproteobacteria > Burkholderiales > Methylophilaceae > Methylophilus. Next base: position 22,303 of record CAYYBN010000004.1, read on the forward strand.
AGTTGCTGCTTGGCCAGTGCCTGCCGCAATTCGTTTTCCAAATGAAAATGCTCCACGGCATGCTGGCTCAAGGTAGGAAAGTAAAACGCATGGTGGTTTTTACCATTGTTTTTCACCTGATACATGGCCAAGTCAGCCGCTTTGATCAGGCTTTCTACATCCTGACCATCGGCCGGATACATAGCAATGCCGATGCTGGCACCAATAAATAATTCGTGCTGGTCCAGACTGAACTCGCGCTTGAGTGCCGCCAGAATGGCTTGTGCCTTGAGGGCAGCATCTTCCTTGTCACGCAGATTTTCCAACAGCACGATAAACTCGTCGCCCCCCAGTCGGCCCAAAATGTCCGACTCACGCAACGCCCCGCGGATGCGGGTGCTGACTTCCAGCAACATGCGGTCACCGGCAAAATGGCCCAGGCTGTCATTGATATTTTTGAAGCGGTCAAGGTCAATAAACAGCACAGCGGCCTGCGCCTGGTTACGGCTGGCCAGTTGCAGGGCATGGTTAAACAGTTGCTGTATCAGACGCCGATTGGGCAGGCCAGTCAGCGGGTCGTGGTTGACCAGCGCATTCACCTGTTGTTGTGAGCGTTTGATATCGGTAATGTCGGCAAATACCCCCACGTAATTGGTGATGTGCTGTTCGGCATTTTTAACGGCGGTGAGCGTCAGCCATTCGGTATATTTTTCGCCGTTTTTACGGTAGTTTTCCAGTTCGCCACTCCATTTGCCATGGCGCTTGAGGCTAGTGAGCAAACCGTTGGGCCGCTGGCGGAAGATGGTCGGTTTTTGTCCCAATACTTCAGCTTCGGCATAACCGGTAATCAGGCTAAACCCCTGATTAATGCCTATTAACTCACCGGCGGTGTTGACTATCATCATACCCTCGGCGGTG
>CAYYBN010000005.1:0-21121 GCA_964470225.1 uncultured Methylotenera sp.
AGTTCGAGGAAAGAATGCCTCGGCAGTAATCAACCGCCGTTTACACAAAATTCAGGACACCCTGGTGACAGGATACGAAGTCTTGCAAAACAACATTTTGAAAAAATCTGAAGAGTGTACGAAGAAGTCGTTTGAACAACTAGAAAAGAAAAACGGCTCACATTTCTGCGAGCCGTTTTTTATATTTTGGTAGGGTGTGCGGGGATCGAACCCACGACAAACGGATTAAAAGTCCGCTGCTCTACCAGCTGAGCTAACACCCCATCTGTTTCTTGTCTGCTGCGTTGTTTTGCGTCAAATTTGAAAGAACGCGATTATGGGGTATGATGTGATTTTGGTCAATGCCATTTTGCGGATTTTTCTAAAAAAATTGGGTTTTTAATGAAATCCGCCTGAGTCGCTTACATACCCGGAAATTTAACGCCGCCCATGCCGCCCATCATGCCGCCCAAGCCGCGCATCATTTTGGCCATGCCGCCTTTGCTGAACATTTTCATCATTTTTTGCGTTTCTTCGAACTGGTTGAGCAGGCGATTGACTTCTTGCACTTGCACACCGCTACCGGCAGCTATACGTTTTTTACGCGTGGCTTTGATCAGCTCGGGTTTGCTGCGTTCTAGCGGTGTCATGCTGTTGATAATGCCTTCGATGCGGCGCATGGATTTTTCGACATCATCGTGGTTGATTTTTTGCGCCATGCCTGCAATTTGCGAGGGCATTTTGTCCATCAACCCGGCCATGCCGCCCATTTTGCGCATTTGCAGCATTTGCGCTTTAAAGTCGTTGAGGTCGAATTTGGCACCAGTTTTGAGCTTGTCAGCGACTTTTTGCGCTTCGGCCATGTCGACCTTTTTGTGCGCTTCTTCAATCAGGCTGAGCACATCGCCCATACCGAGAATACGGCCTGCCATGCGGTCTGGGTGGAAGGCTTCCAGACCATCGACCTTTTCGCTGACGCCGATAAACTTGATGGGTTTGCCGGTGACATGGCGCACGGATAGGGCTGCACCGCCGCGTGCATCGCCATCCAGCTTGGTGAGAATCACGCCCGTCAGCGGCAGGGCTTCGCCGAAGGCTTTGGCGGTATTGACGGCATCCTGACCTTGCATGGCATCGACCACAAACAGGGTTTCGGTCGGTTGTAGCTGGGCATGCAGGGCCTTGATTTCGGCCATCATGGCTTCATCGATGGCCAGACGACCAGCGGTGTCGAAAATCACCACATCGTAATAGCTGCGTTTGGCCTGATCCATGACCTGTTTGGCAATTTCCAGCGGCGCTTGCTGCGGGTTGCTGTCAAAACAGTCGATGTCCAGTTGTTTGGCCAGGGTTTGCAGCTGGGTGATCGCCGCCGGACGGTAGACGTCGGCACTGGCCAGCAGCACTTTTTTCTTTTGCTCTTTGAGCAGTTTGGCCAGTTTGCCGGAAGTGGTGGTTTTACCGGCCCCTTGCAGACCGGCCATCAGAATGACCACCGGTGGCACGGCGGCCAGATTCAGGCCGACGTTGGCCTTGCCCATCAGTTCGGTGAGTTCCTGATTGACCACCTCGATCACGGCTTGCCCCGGCGTCAGGCTTTGCAGCACATCGCGGCCATTGGCGCGCTCCTTCACGCGGGCGATAAAGTCTTTGACTACCGGTAAAGCCACATCGGCCTCGAGCAGTGCCATCCGCACTTCGCGCATGGCATCGGCAATGTTGTCTTCGGTCAGTCGCGCTTGTCCGCGCAGGGTTTTAATCACGCCTTGCAGGCGGCCGGTGAGGTTATCCAGCATACGAAACTCGCTTAAATACTTAAGGCTACGATTTTACATCATGCTAGGCGAATGCGCCGAGTTTTGCCATAATGCAGCGCATGCATGACACGTTCTCTCACCTGCTGCCCTATTTGGTCGTCGCCTTTATTTACATGGCGGTAGCACTCGATTACTGGCGCCTGTCCAAGCATTCTAAACGTGGCTTGGAGGTGCGTTTACCATTTCAACTACACAGCGCCATGGTGGCGTTAGGCATCCTGTTGCAAGGGGGGTTGCTCTATCGCGACGTATTTGCAGTGGGCGGGTTAAATCTGGGCGTGTATTACGCTATTTCCGCCATCATGTGGCTGACCGTGCTGATTTATTGGATTGCCGACCTGCGGCATGCGCTGCATAGCCTGCAATCATTTGTCCTGCCGGCTGCCGCGCTGAGTGTGTTGATGCCTGCGTTTGCCATTAAAGCTTATTACGTCAACACCCATGGCTGGAGCCTGTTCAGCCTGCATATCCTGATTGCGATTTTGGCCTACAGCCTGTTTACCTTCGCCGCCTTGCACGCTTGCCTGATGCGCATGGCCGAACGCGCGCTGCATCAAAAAAACAGTTGGCTGACCTTGCCCGGTTTTCCACCGCTGATGGTGATGGATGCCTTGCTGTTTAGCGTGCTTAAAGTTGGCTTTGTACTGCTTACCGTGACCTTGCTGAGCAGCATGCTATTTAGCGAGGAGATTTTTGGCAAGCCCCTGCAGTTTAATCACAAAACCGTGTTTTCCTTAGCCTCGTGGGTGATTTACGCTTGGTTACTGTTTGGCCGCTTTCAGTATGGCTGGCGCGGGAAAACCGCCACGCGCTGGACCTTAGTTGGCTTTATTTTGCTGCTGCTGGCCTATGTGGGCAGCCGATTTGTGGCACAGGTGATTCTGAATCGCTAAGGGTGCTACTCAGTAATGCAAAAAAGCGTGCTCAGTGCACGCTTTTTCGCTTTCAAGGCGAAACTCAGTTAATCCCGCAGACTGATTAACGGCCAGCCATGCGCCTGGGCATGCGCGGTCAACGTGGCATCGGCATCGACCGCCACCGGGTGGGTGACCAGCTGCATCAACGGCAAGTCATTGTGTGAGTCACTGTAAAAATAACTTTTTTCAAAATCGGCCAAGGTTTGACCGCGCTCGGCCAACCAGGCATTTAAACGCGTGACTTTACCCTGCTGAAAACTCGGCGTACCGCTGACGCCGCCGGTGTATTGGCCGTCCACCATTTCCGGGTCGGTGCCTATCAGATGCTCTATACCATAGGCGGTAGCAATGGGTTGAGTCACAAAGCTGTTGGTGGCGGTAATCACCAGACATAAATCACCATGGGCTTTGTGCTGGTCGACCAAAGCTTGCGCTTTTTTGGTCATCATGGGCCGAATCACGGTGTCCATATACTGCGCATGCAGTTTGTCCAGAAACGCTTTCGGGTGTTGCGCCAGTGGCTGCAGCTGAAACTTGAGAAAAGCGTAAATATCCAGACAACCGTTTTTGTAATCGAGATAAAACTGCTCGTTGCGGTCGTGATGGGTCTTTTCATCGAGTAGACCTTGCTTGATTAAAAACAGGCTCCAGTTGTAATCACTGTCGCCAGCCAGTAAGGTGTTGTCGAGGTCAAACAGGGCCAAATGTTGGGTCATTTTATTTACTCAAAAACTTAACAAGGTCAGCTTTCGTTCTGGTTTGCGGTCAGCACCAGAAACACGCCGATTAAAATTACTGCCAAGGCCAGATATTCCATCTGGTGAATCTGCTCATTGGCTAACCAGATGCCGACGACAAACGCCACCACCGGATTGACAAAGGTATTGCTGCTGGCGACCATGGGCCGCACATGCTGCAACAGCCAGTGGTAGGCGGTAAACGCCATCATCGAGCCCGGCACCACCATAAACGCCATGGCCCACCACGAGGTATCGCTAATCTGCATAGGCCAGCTTTCGCCTCGTAACAGGCTGATGAGCGCGGCGATTAAGCCACCACACAACATTTGCGCTGCCGGGCCCATCAAGCCTGGCGGCATGGGCAAATGTTTGCTCCAGATGGAGCCATAAGACCAGCAAGCCGCCGCCAGCATCAGCAAGAGGGCGCTCAGCCAGTCGCCTTGCAGGCTGCCACGTGTATTGAGTAACACGATGCCTAACAAGCCGACAGCAATGCCCAGCCATTCGCGGCGCTGGATGTGGTGCCCCCACAAACTGGAAATCAGCGCCATCCAGATCGGCGCCGTGGCAATTGACAAGGCTGCAATGCTAGATGCCACATGCAGTTGCACACAAGTGACCGTGCCATTGCCCAGCACCGGCAGTAAAAAGCCCACTGCGGCGGCCGCACGCCATTGCATGGCACTGGGCGCTGGTACACCGCGCCAGCGTAATACGCCGTACAGCAAGGCCCCAGCCAGGGTAAAGCGCACTGCCACCATCAAGTAAGGCGGAAAACTGTCGATGGCAAAGCGGATGGCCAGGTAGGTTGAGCCCCAGATAAGATAGGTACAACTGAGCGCCAGACCCACCAATAGCCAGTGCGGTAGCTTGAATGTTGTCATTGTGTATACATGAAAGGCACCACGCATGCTGCCAGCTAGGCAACGCACGTAGTCCTCGCTGACTTAGCCTTGCGGATTCAGTTTCTCGGCCTTGGCATACAGCGTGTTCAAGGCATGCAGATAGGCTTTGCCGGAAGCAATCACAATATCGGTATCGGCGCCCTGACCATTGACGATACGGCCAGCCTTGGCCAAACGCACGGTCACTTCGCCCTGGGCATCGGTGCCGGTGGTGATGTTGCTGACCGAGTACAGCAGCAATTCCGAATCACTGTGCACCACTTGCTCGATGGCCTTGAAGGTGGCATCGACCGGGCCACCGCCATCGGCTTCGCTGCGGTGCTCGATACCATCAATGCTCAAGGTCAGCACCGCATGTGGAGTTTCACCGGTTTGCGAAGCTACTTGCAGATACACCAGTTTGAATTTTTCAGCGGTGGCTTGCGCGACGCCATCACTCACCAGCGCATGCAAGTCTTCGTCAAAAATTTCTGACTTTTTATCGGCCAGCGCTTTAAAGCGGGCAAACGCCGCATTGAGCGCATCCTCACTTTCCAGTTCTATGCCCAGCTCTTTCAGGCGGGTTCTGAACGCATTGCGGCCAGACAGTTTGCCCAAGGTAAGATTATTGGCACCCCAGCCCACATCTTCTGCGCGCATAATCTCGTAGGTTTCACGGTGTTTGAGTACGCCATCCTGATGGATGCCAGACTCATGGGCAAAGGCATTGGCGCCCACAATCGCCTTATTCGGCTGCACCGGATAACCGGTAATGGTAGACACCAGCTTGGAGGCTGGCACAATCTGTGTGGTATCAATGCGGGTGCTCAGGTTAAAAATATCGCTACGGGTTTTAATCGCCATCACCACTTCTTCCAGGCTGGCGTTACCGGCACGCTCGCCCAGACCGTTGATGGTGCACTCGACCTGACGCGCGCCGTTCATCACTGCTGCCAGCGAGTTGGCCACCGCCATGCCGAGGTCGTTATGGCAATGGGTAGACCACACCACTTTATCGGCACCTTTCACGCGCTGAATCAAGGTGGCAAAACGCTCACCCCACACCGCCGGAATCGAATAGCCGACCGTATCGGGCACGTTAATAGTTTTGGCTCCGGCTTCAATCACCGCCTCAAATACCCGCACCAGAAAATCAATCTCGGAACGCACGGCATCTTCCGCCGAAAACTCCACATCGTCGGTATATTCCAGCGCCCATTTCACGGCTTGCACCGCGCGCTCCACCACCTGGTCTTCTGTCATGCGCAGCTTGTTTTCCATGTGGATTTTGCTGGTCGCAATAAAAGTATGAATACGGCCACGCGCTGCATGTTTGACTGCCTCACCGGCACGGCGCACATCGTTCTCACTGGCCCGCGCCAACGAACACACGGTTGAATGTTTAATGACCTTGGCAATTTCGGAAATGGCGTCAAAATCCCCTGGACTGGCGGCGGCAAAGCCAGCCTCTATGACATCGACACCCAGCTTTTCCAACTGGCGTGCAATGCGAATTTTCTCTTCCTTGGTCATCGCCGCGCCGGGACTTTGTTCACCGTCACGCAGGGTAGTGTCAAAAATAATGATTTGATCCATGAGTCTTCCTATCTGAAGGCCATGATTTTACTCGCTTGCCGCAGGAATGACCACAGAGGGCACAGAGGAAAAACGGTTGGCCTTAGATGCGCATACAAACATACCGATAAACACAGTTGTCGGCGAGCGAGACAAGAAAGAGCGCGGTTGGAGACAGAAACAATCCCCGAACGTAGCAGCATGACTTTCTGAAGAATCAGGCAAGCCTAGTACTAAACGAACAGGTTAAGCTACTTTGTTCGCCAAATATTGACGTAGCCATAAATAGTAGCCGGACAAGGCATAGACAAACACAACGCTAAACAGCACCTCTGGCGGACTGTAGGAAATCAACACCAGCGCAAATACCACCGCCAAAATTGCGACAAACGGTACCGAGTGTTTGAGATTGATGTCTTTGCCACTGTAAAACTTAAGGTCAGAAACCATGGAGCCTGCGGCAAAAAGGGTGATAAACCAGGCGATCCACTTCATTTGCAGGGCGCCAAAGAAAATCTCGCGGCCATCGACGTTGTATTCGTAGGATACCCAGACAAAACCAGCAAGCAATGCAGCGGCAGCCGGGCTGGGCAAACCCTGAAAAAAACGTTTGTCTTGAAACGGGTCGTCTAGCTTGGTGTTGAACCGCGCCAGCCTGAGGGCGGCACAGGCACAATAAATAAACGCTGCAATCCAACCCAGTTTATTCATGGGCTGCAAGGCCCATACATACATAATCAGCGCCGGGGCTACGCCAAACGACACCATGTCGGACAAGCTGTCGTACTCGGCACCAAACGCGCTTTGGGTATTGGTCATACGTGCCACGCGACCATCAAGACCATCCATGACCATGGCAATAAAAATGGCTACCGCTGCTTGCTCGAAGTGCTGGTTCATGGCCTGCACAATGGCATAAAATCCGGCAAACAGCGCCGCTGAAGTAAACAGGTTAGGTAACAGATAGATGCCACGCTGGCGCAGGCTATGCTGGTTTTCATCACGTCGAACAATGCGTTGTTTGGGTTCTACCATACCGGGCTTTTCTACATTCCACTTTAATAGCAGCATTGTTGCGGCCTGAGGCAAAAATTGCAAGCGCGTCAGGCGGGTTTGAATACTCCGCGCATGGCAGTGACCACAACAGGCTGTGCTAGAATGCAAGGCTATTTTTTTTGAGAAGTTTCTGATTTTTATGCAATTTTCTTTATTGCAGACCGATGGTCTGGCCCGTCGCGGCACTGTCCGTCTGCCCCATGGTGATGTGCAAACCCCGGCTTTTATGCCGGTGGGCACGTATGGCACGGTCAAAGCCATGTCGCCACAAGAGCTGAATGAAATTCAGGCACACATTGTGCTCGGCAATACTTTTCACTTATGGCTGCGCCCAGGGCTGGACGTGATTGCTGCCCACAATGGCCTACATGGCTTTATGGGCTGGGACAAACCGATACTCACCGACTCGGGCGGCTTTCAGGTCTGGAGTCTGGGTGAATTGCGCAAAATCACCGAAGAAGGCGTCAAGTTCCAGTCGCCCATTAATGGCGACCGCTGCTTTTTAACGCCGGAAGAATCCATGCGCATCCAGCGCGTATTGAACAGCGACATCGTCATGATTTTTGATGAATGCACGCCTTACCCGGCCAACCATGCGCAGGCCAGAACATCGATGGAACTCAGTTTGCGCTGGGCACAACGAAGCCGCGATGCATTTAATGTGTATCAAAACCACAGCATCGCGCAGACCCTGACCATGCAAGGCGGCCCGCAAGAGGTGCGACAACTACGCGATACATCAGCCCCGAGCAATGGCAATGCGCTGTTCGGCATTATTCAGGGCGGCATGTACGAAGACTTGCGCGATATTTCGCGTGAAGGCTTGCAAGCCATCGGCTTTGATGGCTACGCGATTGGCGGCCTGTCGGTAGGTGAACCCAAAGAAGACATGCTGCGCATCCTCGCCCATACGGCACCCAAACTACCGACGGACAAACCACGTTATTTGATGGGTGTCGGCACGCCGGAAGATCTGGTCGATGGCGTGAGCAACGGTATCGACATGTTCGACTGCGTCATGCCGACACGCAATGCACGCAACGGCTGGTTATTTACGCAATATGGCGACGTCAAAATCAAAAATGCCAGCTACAAACACGATACCCGCCCGCTGGATGAAGACTGTGCCTGCTACACCTGCCAGCATTTCAGCCGCGCCTATTTGCACCACTTGCACCGCATCGGCGAAATCCTGGGCGCGCGCCTGAACACCATCCATAACCTGCATTACTATCAGTTTTTGATGCAAGGCATGCGGGCTGCGATTGAGCAGGGAAGCTTTGCAGCTTTCAAGCAAGAATTTGCCAGCAAACGGGCGTTGATGCGCTAGTCACAACACGAAATGCATGTGCTTCAGCCACAGAGGACACAGAGAAAAACCTACTGGCCGCAGATGAACGCGGATAAACGCAGATAGAAACAGGACAGTGATTCAATAGTTGATCTTTTGGGAGATTGCAGTCAACAACCCACCTCTCGCAGTTGGTGTTGGGGTCCCCATCTGTCGCGCTGACAACTAAGACAGCAATGCTGTCTGTTGCGACGTAGGCTAACATCGCAACGCGATGTTTAGTGAAACGGCCGGAGTCAATAGCGCAGGAGAAGCGGGAGGTTTCGGCCATCGTCTGTTGTGAGTTCCGCGGCAGCCTGCGCAGTGTGCAAGCTGCTAGGGCGACAACTAACGAAGTGTTGCGGCGTAGGCTAACATTGCAGCGCAATGTTAAACGAAGTGGCCGTAGCCAATTTCGATGGACGCCCAACCTAAGTCCGGCAAAGCAACGGACGAAAGTCCTAAACCGAGCAACGCAGGGAACAAGCGGAAGCTGGGGTGCATTTCTTTTGGTTAGCTTTTCTTTGGGCAAGCAAAGAAAAGTAACTCGCCTAGAGACGAAATAAAACGCTCAAATAAGCAAAAACAACCCGCCGACCTTGAGCCTGCAATTCATCAACACCAAAAAATCAGAAGAATCACTTTCTACTGCATCAGCTTGCATCACGACGTCTCATTTTTCAACATCGCAACGCGTGGGCTACATCGTTGCACACACTACTTCTTACTAGCTGCGGCAGGCCCCTTCAACGCATTACCATCCCAGCCACCACCCAGCGCCTTGAATAGCGCCACACTCGCCGCGAGCGTGTTTTGCCGACTTTGCACCAGACTTTGTGTTGCTTCGTTGTAATTACGCTGTGCATCCAGCACTTCAAGATAGCTGGAATAACCAGCCTTGTAGCGATTTTGCGCCACTTGCAGGATATTGCCAGTAATCTTAAGGCGTTGTTGCGCGACCGCTTCTACCTCACGGTAGCGGCGACCATTGGTCAGCGCATCGTTAACCTCGGTAAATGCAGTGCGCAGGGTGTTCTGGTAGCTAATCACCGCTTGCTTTTGTTGCGCACTGGCCTGATCGACCCGTGCATTCAGGCGGCCACCGTTAAAAATTGGCAAACTGGCGGCAAATCCAAAACTAAAGATTCTGGCTGAGCTGGTGAGAATATCGCTGAGTTTCAAGCTTTCTCCTCCGAGTGCACCTGTCAACGACAAGGTCGGGTACAGGGCGGCTTTGGCCAATCCCAGGTTGGCATTGGCATACACCAGTTGTTGTTCAGCCTGACGGACGTCCGGGCGGGCCTCCATCAGCGTCGATGGCAAGCCTTCTGGCGGTATGGGCGGTAGGGGTAACTGCATCAGGCTGCCGCTGGCAATCCGCACATTGAAATCATTTGTGAGCAAGCCCAGTTGATGTTCGCTGATACTACGCAGACGCTGTAACTCCAATGCTTGTGCTTGCAAATTGGTGACCACCAGTTCGGCCTGATGCACATCCAGCGCGGCGCTAACACCAGCATCCGCTTGCTGACGCGTCATGGTCAGACTTTCTTCAGCGGTTTTTATGTTGTCAGTATTGGCGGCCAGTTGCGCATCGATGCTGCGTATGGCCAGATAATGGCTGGCCACCAGGCTGACCAGTGACCAGCGCACAGTTTCTTTGGCATATTGTGTAGCCAGCAGGTTGGCGCGGGCACCGGCACTGGCGGTTTTTAACTTGCCCCAGACATCAAGTTCGATGCTGGCATTGAAGGCTAGCCTGAAGTCGTTGCGTGGGTTGATGCCAAACACAGGGTTGGCCCCAGCCGCGGTAATGCGGGTGCGGCTATTGGTGCTGTCCAAGGTCACGGTGGGTAACAAATTACCGGCAATTTCACGGACCTGCGCATCGGCTTGCTCAATGCGCGCCACCGCCAGTTGTACATCGCCGTTGTTGACGATGGCTTTTTCTTCCAGCATGTTTAAAGTTGGGTCGTTGAGCAAGGTCCACCATTGCTGCATTTGTATCGTATCAGCCTGGCTGTCTGCCACAGTGTCCTGATACCCGGCTGGTAGTGGATTGTCAGGACGTTGATACAACGGCCCCAGCAACTGGCAACCGGCCAGGGTGGAACTCAATAGCAGCGCCACAAAGGCGCGGCGCGTGAATGTGTGTGATTGAATCGGGTTCATACTGCTCCCTGGTTGAGACGTTCATCGCTTTCAACTTGGCCATGATGACGCACTGTGTGCTCGTTGGTTAGCCAGGTGAAGAACAGCGGAATGAAAATAGTGGCAATAAAGGTGGCCAGCAACATGCCGCCAAATACGCCCGTACCCATTGATTGGCGGGCGGCGGCACCGGCACCGGTGGCAAATACCAGCGGGATAATACCCAGCACAAACGCCATCGAGGTCATGACAATCGGGCGGAAACGCAGCCGTGCTGCTTCCAGTGCCGCTTGCGCCAAGGGTTTGCCTTCTTCCATTTTTTGCGAGGCAAATTCGACAATCAGAATGGCGTTTTTCGCCGCCAGACCAATCAGCGTAATCAGGCCAATCTGAAAGTAAATATCATTGTTCATGCCACGTGTCAGTACCGCCAGCAAAGCGCCCGTCATGGCAAACGGAATCGCCATAATCACTGCCAGTGGCAGTGCCCAGGTTTCAAATTGCGCCGCCAGAATCAGGAACACCATCACCGTGGCAAAGGCAAACGCCACCAGCGCGGCCGAACCGGTACGCTTTTCCTGAAAGGCTTGGCCGGTCCAGGCAATCTGATAGCCATCGGGCAGGTTTTCTTTGGCCAGTTGCTCCATCAGCTTGATGGCATCGCCAGAGCTGACACCGGGCGCACCACTGCCAAAAATTTTGGCTGACAGCAAACCATTGTAGCGCTCCAGTTGCTCGGCACCGACGATGTTTTTCACCTTGCTTAAGGCCGACATCGGAATCATGTTGCCATTCGGCGCATCCGCCGTTGGCTGGCTACGCACATACACTTTACCCAGGTCTTCCGGCTTCATACGGTAATCGGCCTCAGCCTGCAATTGCACACGGTAGGTACGGCCATTGCGGTTAAAGTCGTTGACGTACAACGAACCCATGGTGCTTTGCAAGGTGGCATAAATATCGGCAATCAGTACGTTTTGCGACAAGGCTTTGGCTTCATCCACCTCGATAAACAACTGCGGTACGGTCGGCCGGAAAAAGCTGTTCACCCCGGTCAACTGCGGATGGGCACGCATGGCATCCATAAAACTATTGACGACTTGTGACAGTTTCATCGGGTCACTGTCGCGCTGACTTTGCACATAGACCTCAAAACCACCGGCGGCGCCCAGACCGCGGATGGCGGGCGGGTTGACGGCAAAGCCCATGCCGTCGGGTTGGCTCATGCCGATACCAAACAGTTTGCCAACAATCTCTTTGGCGCTGGTGGTGCGTTCAGACCAGTCCTTGAGTCGCACAAACATGGTGGCCGAACTGGTTTTATTGGCCCCTGTCAGTAATTCAAAGCCGTTGACGGCAAATTCGTGGGCGGTAGCCGGGTCATGCGCAATCGCCTGACGAATGTTCTCGGTGGTTTGCGTGGTGCGTTTCAATGTCGCCGCATCCGGCATGGCGACCACAGTAATCACATAGCCCTGGTCTTCATCCGGCACAAAACCACCGGGCACGATACGGAACAGGTATATCATCACCGCCAGCATCAGGCCAAACACCAGCGCACCGATGAGTTTGTGCTGCAAAGTCAGGTTGACTGTGTTGGTATAGAGCCGAGTCAGGCGGCCAAAGCCATTGTTAAAGCGTCGGAAAAAGCCGTTTTCATGGTGATCACTACGTAAAATCATCGAGCACAACGCAGGTGTCAAGGTCAGCGCCACCACCCCGGAAATCACCACAGCAATGGCCACCGTCACCGCAAACTGGCGGTACAACTCACCGGCAATCCCGCCCTGAAAGGCAACCGGCACAAACACCGCGCACAACACCAGCACAATCGCCACCACGGCAGCCTGTACTTGTGCGATGGATTTAATTGCCGCTTGCATAGGGTTCAGACCTTCCTCTTTCATCAGCCGCTCGGTGTTTTCCAGCACCACGATAGCGTCATCCACCACAATACCAATGGCCAGAATCATGGCGAACAGGGTGAGCAGGTTGATGGAGAAGCCGAACAGGTACAGGCCGGCAAAGGTACCGATAATCGAAATGGGTACGGCAATCATCGGTATCAGCGTGGCACGCCAGCTTTGCAGGAACAAGAACACCACCAGTACCACCAGCACGAGGGCTTCGCCAAAAGTATGGAACACTTCTTTGATGGTGGCTTTGACAAAATCGCTGGTGTCATACGGAATGGTGTATTGCATACCCACAGGGAATTTGGCTTTGAGTTCCTCAACTTTGGCCTTGATGGCTTGTGCCGTATCCAAGGCATTGGCGCCCGATTGTAGAAAAATCGGTATTGCCACACCGGGCTGACCATCCAATGCCGAGGTCACGTTGTAGTTTTGTGCGCCCAGCTCAATACGCGCCACATCTTTCAAACGCAGTACACCGTTCGGCCCCTGGGCACGCAGCATGATATTGCCAAACTGCTCGGGATCGACCAGTCGGCCTTTGGCGGTGACGGTATACACCAGTTGCTGATTGGCCGGGGCGGGTTCAGCGCCGATTTTACCCGCGGCATACTGGGCGTTTTGTGCGGCAATCGCTGAAGAAATATCGCTGGTCGTGACCCCTAGTTGCGCCATGCGGTCAGGACGCAACCAGATACGCATGGCGTAATCTTGTCCGCCAAAAATGCTGACATCGCCCACACCTTTGATGCGCTTGAATTCGTCCACCACATTGAGTGTGGCGTAATTGCTCAAAAATAGTCGGTCATGCGCCTTGTTTTGTGAGGTAAGCATGACCACCAGCAAAATGTCATTGGAGCGTTTTTGCACCACAATACCGTTACGGCGTACGTCTTCCGGCAAACGTGGCGAGGCAATATTCACGCGGTTGCTGACGTTAAAGGTAGCCTGGTCGATATTGGTACCAACATCAAAGGTGGCGGTAATGGTCAAGGTACCGCTGCTGTCCGAGCTGGAGTTAAAGTACAACAGGTTTTCCACACCATTCAGTTGCTCCTCAATGGGCGCAGCGACGGTTTTAGACAAGGTTTCGGCGTTGGCGCCAGGGTAACTGGCGGTAATAATCACCGTTGGCGGCGCGATTTGCGGATATTGCGCAATCGGCAATTTAAACGCCGCTGCCAAACCGGCCAGCACAATAATGATGGACAGCACGCTGGCAAAAATAGGGCGGGTAATAAAAAATCGGGTCATGGCTCGTCTCGGAACGCTAGGTTTCAGGTATGCACTCCGCTAGCGGTGTGCAGATTCGTTCATGCACGGGGTTGATGATGCAGTCGTGGCATCATGCACTGGTTTTGGGTTGTCCAGCGGGCGCCTGCGGCACAGCATCCGGCGCATGCGGCGCCACTGCTGCGCCCGGGCGCACTTTAATCAGGTTGTTGATAACGACCTGCTCACCTGCCTGCAAACCGCTGAGAATGATCCACTGGTCACGATACCAGCCCCCCTCCACCACCGGGCGCACCGCAGCAATGGTTTGACCAGACTTGTCTTTTTCAATCACATAGACAAACTTGCCTTGCTGACCGGTCAGCACCGCTGCCTGTGGTAATAGCATCACGTCATTACGCGTGCCTGTGGTTAAACGTACGCGTACAAATTGTCCGGGTAACAAGGTATTTTCGGCGTTTTTAAACTCAGCACGTAATTGTTGCGTGCCCAGTGCCGGGTCAATCTGGCTGGCAGAAAAATTGATTTTGCCGCTTTGCGGGTATTCAGTACCATCGTTCAATACCAGATTCACAGCCTGCACATGACCGGGACGCAAATGGCCACCCAGAGTTTGCAAATCGGACTCCGACAGGCTGAAGCGCACCCAGATCGGCGAGACCTGCACAATATTCGTCAGCAAGGTGCTGTTGGCGCTGGCCAGTGCACCTACTGATAACTCAAAACGTCCAGCAATACCGCCTTCGGGGGCACGCACCGTGGTGTATGATAGATTTAGTTCTGCCTCATGCAACTGCGCCTGATATTGCAACAGTGTGGCATTGGCCACAGCATTGTCAGACGTTGCATTATCGTATTCACGCTGGCTGATGGAACGCGTCTCCAGCAAGGTTTTAAGTCGCTGTGCCTCGCGCGCCGTTTGTTCGATGCGGGCTTTTTGCTGGGCAATCAGCGCCTTGGCCTGATCCACCTGCACCTGAAACGGTGCCGGATCAATCAGGAACAAGGCTTGCCCGGCTTTGACTGTTTCACCTTCTTCATATAAACGCTTGAGGATAATGCCGCCCACGCGTGGACGCACTTCAATCTGCTTGGCCCCTTCGGTTTGCGCCACCACTTCTGTCATTACCGGCACGGTGGCATTGGCCACCGCTTGCACGGTGACAGGCATAGGTGGCATGGCGCCTTGCGTCGCTTTTTGCGCATCACCAGATTTGCTGCAAGCCACCATTGAAAGCAGGACGGCAGTGAGTAGGGGTAAAGAAAGAGGCCGGAACATCCGTAAAATCAACATGTTATCCTCAGCGGAAAAGAAAAGGGGACTTGATTACATACAGTAATGCATGTATATTATATACAAACATGTATGTATGTAAATAGCTGACACAAAAAGTTCATACAGGTGAGACATGCAAGCTATACAACAATTGTGACAACAGGATGAACGCCAACCATGGTCCGTAAAACCAAAGAAGACGCCGCCATCACGCGACAAAAGCTGGTCGATGCTGCCCGCGAAATGTTCTTGCAAAAAGGCGTCAGCCGCACCAGTCTGGAACAAATTGCGGTACACGCTGGGGTCACACGTGGTGCCGTCTATTGGCATTTTCAGAATAAGGCTGAATTGTTTTACGCCATGCGCGAGCAAGTATTTTTACCCCTGATAGACCGCATGGATGATGCCTTGCTGGCTGCGGAACAGCCCCGGGACGACCCGTTAGGCCGCATCAAAAAATATCTGGAAAGCACCATTGCACGTCTTGAAGAAGACCATACCACACGCCAAACCTACGAAGTGATGATGTCCAAATGTGAGTATGTGGATGAGTTTGCCGAGGTACTGAAATCAATACTGAATAACTGTAATGGCATGGTGCACAAGCTGGAGCAAACCTATGCCTGTGCCCAGCAACACAAACAGGTCAGTCAGCAGGTGACGGCTGAGGAACTGGCACTGGATACGCACTTGTTTTTTATTGGCTTGCTGCACATGTGGGTGAAAGATACCGAAGGTAATTTGTTTCGCAACCGCGCAATGCAGCTGATCGATGCGCATATCCGGTTGCGACGAATATAAGCGTTAGTCATTGAAACTGCTTTTATTTGTATTGCAATCACGCACACAAGCTGTGCAACAATTCGATTCGGTATTTTTAAAACTCGATTCTAGAGGAGGATTTGGTATGGCGTCGGCGGGTTGGTTTAGCTGATAGAGGTTTTTTAAGGGTTCTTTTCGCCTGTAGGCGACCGTTCTTTCTTATGCTTGTCCATAAGAAAGAAGGCAAAGAACAAGACACCCCAGCTTCCGCTTTTATCCTGCGTTGCTCGGCTTTGGACTTTCGTCCGTTGCTTTGCCGGACTTAGGTTGGGCGTCCATCAAAATTGGCTACGGCCACTTCGTTTAACATTGCGCTGCAATGTTAGCCTACGCCGCAACACTTCGTTAGTTGTCGCCCTAGCAGCTTGCACACTGCGCAGGCTGCCGCGGAACTCACAACAGACGATGGCCGAAACCTCCCGCTTCTCCTGCGCTATTGACTCCGGCCGTTTCACTAAACATCGCGTTGCGATGTTAGCCTACGTCGCAACAGACAGCATTGCTGTCTTAGTTGTCGGCGCGGCAGATGGGGGCTCAACACCAACTGCGTGAGGTTTGCTGTTGAGTGCAATAGCCCAAAAATTCACTATTAAAGAATTCGGTTTGGTTTTATCTGCGTGTATCCGCGTTCATCTGCGGCCAATAGGCTTTTCTCTGTGTCCTCTGTGCTCTCTGTGGTGAATGCGTTTCAAACACAAACTGCTCAAATTTTCATCAAAATCTCATTCCCTCAGCATCGATTGTCAGTTAAAATAACAAGTCTTTTTCACTGATTTATCAATCACATGCAAATCGGACCACACCTATTAAAAAACAACCTGGTTGTTGCGCCCATGGCAGGTGTAACTGACCGCCCGTTTCGTATGCTTTGCAAGAAAATGGGTGCTGGATTGGCGGTGTCAGAAATGGTGACATACAACTCGTTTTTGTATGGCATTGAAAAAACCATACGTCGCTCCAACCACGAAGGTGAAGTGAGTCCGATTTCGGTACAGATTGCCGGCTCTGACCCGCAAATGATGGCCGATGCGGCGCGGCACAATGTGGACAATGGTGCGCAAATCATTGACATCAACATGGGCTGTCCGGCCAAAAAAATCTGTAATGTGATGGCCGGTTCCGCGTTACTCAAGGACGAACCACTGGTATCGCAAATACTTAAAGCAGTCGTCAATGCGGTGAATGTACCAGTCACGCTGAAAATTCGTACTGGCTGGGACAGACAAAACAAGAACGCCGTGCAAGTGGCCAAAATGGCGGAAGACATTGGCGTGCAGGCGCTGACCATCCATGGCCGCACCCGTGCTGACCTCTACCATGGCGATGCCGAATACGACACCATTGCGGCTGTTAAACAGGCCATTCGTATTCCGCTGATCGCCAATGGCGACATCACTACGCCGGAAAAAGCCAAATTAGTGCTGGATTACACCCAGGCCGATGCCGTGATGATAGGTCGCGCCGCACAAGGCCGCCCGTGGATATTCCGCGAGACCGAACATTTCCTCAAGACCGGAGAGCATATGCTGCCACCTACCGTGGAAGAAATCCACAATGTGATGCTGGAACATTTGCATGACCTGTATGCGTTTTATGGGGATCTCACCGGCATGCGCGTGGCCCGCAAGCACATTTCTTGGTACACCAAAGGTCTGGCCGGGTCTGCTGCGTTTCGCCATAACATGAACACACTGCAAACCATCGAATTACAGTTGCAGGCCATCAATGACTTCTTTGCCGAGCTTCGTGCCAAGCATGAGCGTCTGGTGTATCTGGACAATGAGCATGATGCCAACCAAGAGGAGCTGGCAGCCTAATGCAAAACGACTGCAAACTGAGCGTCGCCGTGTGTGACTCGCTCGACGAATATTTTATGCATTTGGATGGCCAGCCACCACATGCCATTTACGACATGGTCTTGGGCTGCATCGAACAACCGATGCTGGAATATGTATTAAACAAAGTCGGTGGTAACCAAAGCAAAGCCGCCGAGATGCTGGGTATCAACCGTAATACCCTGCGCAAAAAAATGGCATATTACGGGCTGGAATAAACAGTTCTTTTTTTCATAGTGACGCAGCGTCTCTGTTGAATGACTGACGTAAGGCGTCTGTTTTTTTAATTCACTTTTCATACTCACCATTATACTTTCCATTCTTTATGACGATTAAACGCGCACTCATCAGTGTTTCTGACAAAACTGGCGTGCTGGAACTGGCACACTCCCTGCAGCAACTGGGCGTAGAAATTTTATCCACCGGCGGCACCGCCAAACTGTTCCGCGACCACCAGATTCCGGTCAAGGAAGTCAGCGACTTTACCGGCTTCCCGGAAATGCTCGATGGTCGCGTCAAGACACTGCACCCGAAAGTGCATGGCGGCCTGCTGGGCCGTCGCGATTTGCCGGAGCATGTGGCGGCGATGCAGCAATACGGCATTGAAAACATCGACCTGCTGGCAGTGAATCTGTATCCGTTTGAAGCCACGGTAGCCAAAGCGCATTGCACGCTGGAAGACGCGATTGAAAACATCGACATTGGCGGCCCGGCCATGGTGCGCTCGGCGGCCAAAAACTGGAATGATGTGGCGGTGCTGACCGATGCGGCGCAATATGCTGAAGTGATCGCCGAACTCAAAGCGAACAACGGCGCGGTGTCCAAAGCCACCCGTTTCAAATTATCAGTAGCTGCGTTTAACCGCATTGCCCAATACGATGCTGCGATCAGTAATTATTTGTCAGCCATCGACTTTGACCAGACTGAAGCCGCTGGCAAACCGGTGTTAAGCCAGTTCCCTAGCCAGATGAACAGCAACTTCGTCAAAGTACAAGACTTGCGCTACGGTGAAAACAGTCATCAGCAAGCGGCGTTTTACCGCGACCTGTACCCTGCGCCCGGTAGCCTGGCCACCGCTAAACAACTGCAAGGCAAAGAACTCAGTTATAACAACATTGCCGACGCCGACGCCGCCTGGGAAGCCGTGAAATCATTCAGCGGCCCGGCCTGTGTCATCGTCAAACATGCCAACCCGTGTGGCGTAGCGCTGGGTGCACATGCGCTCGAAGCCTACAGCAAAGCGTTTAAAACTGACCCCACCTCGGCCTTTGGCGGCATTATTGCCTTTAACTGCACGCTGGATGCGGCCGGTGCCGAAGCCGTGAGCAAGCAATTCGTGGAAGTGCTGATTGCCCCGGCCTACACCCCTGAAGCGCTGGCGATTTTCAGCGCCAAAGCCAATGTACGTGTATTACAAATCGCCCTACCTCAAGGTGGCGACACGGCTTGGGTACAAGGCCGCAATGCAGTGGATTCCAAACGCATCGGTTCCGGCATTCTGCTGCAATCGGCAGACAACCATGATTTGCAATTGGCAGACATCAAAGTGGTGACCAAACTGCAACCCACGCCGCAGCAAATGCAAGACCTGCTGTTTGCCTGGAACGTGGCCAAATATGTCAAATCTAACGCCATCGTTTTCTGTGGCAATGGCATGACGCTGGGCGTCGGCGCGGGTCAAATGAGCCGCGTCGACAGTACCAAAATTGCCGCCATCAAAGCACAACATGCGAACTTGAGCTTGCAAGGGTCAGTGGTCGCTTCGGATGCCTTTTTCCCGTTCCGTGACGGCGTAGATGTGCTGGCTGATGCTGGTGCCAGCTGCGTAATTCACCCAGGCGGCAGCATGCGTGATGAAGAAGTCATCGCCGCTGCTGACGAACGCGGCCTGGCCATGGTGGTCACTGGCATTCGTCACTTTAGACATTAAATCTCACCACAGAGGCACAGAGACACAGAGTTTTTCTGTTTTCTTTTTTCTGGTTTTCTCAGTGCCTCTGTGTCTCTGTGGTTAAAGTATTTTGGGGTAATAGCGCTATGAAAATTTTAGTCATTGGTTCGGGTGGACGTGAGCACGCACTGGCGTGGAAAGTGGCACAAAACAAGGCTGTAAGCCGCGTATATGTGGCGCCGGGCAATGCGGGCACTGCGCTCAATCCGGACATGGTCAATGTGCCGATCACCAAAATAGACGAGCTGGTCAAATTTGCCGAAGACGAACAAATCGCCTTAACCATTGTTGGCCCGGAAGCGCCTTTGTCACAAGGGGTAGTGGATGCATTCCGCGCCCATGATCTGAAGATTTTTGGCCCTACCAAAGCAGCTGCACAGCTCGAAAGCTCCAAGGACTTTGCCAAAGCATTCATGATCCGCCATGGCATTCCAACAGCCAAATACCAAACCTTTAGCGACGCCACCCAAGCACATGCTTATATCGATGCCGAAGGCGCACCGATTGTGATTAAGGCCGATGGCTTGGCCGCAGGCAAAGGCGTGGTGGTCGCCATGACGCTGGACGAAGCGCATGCCGCGGTAGATGCCATGCTGTCCGACAACAAGCTCGGCGATGCTGGCGCCCGCGTGGTGATTGAAGAATTCCTGACCGGCGAAGAAGCCAGTTTTATGGTAATGGTGGATGGCAAAAACATCCTGCCCTTGGCCACCAGCCAGGACCATAAACGTCTGCTGGATGCCGACCAGGGCCCTAACACCGGCGGCATGGGCGCTTATTCCCCGGCCCCCGTGGTCACGCCCGAAGTACACGCTAAAGCCATGCGCGAAATCATCATCCCCACCGTCGAAGGCATGGCCAAAGACGGCATCCCCTACACTGGCTTTTTGTATGCCGGCTTAATGATTAGTCCCAAGGGTGAAGTCAAAACCCTGGAGTTTAACTGCCGTATGGGCGACCCGGAAACCCAGCCCATCATGATGCGTTTAAAATCCGACCTGGTGGGTTTGGCTGAGCACGCCGTCAATGGCACGCTGAATCAGGCCACCGCCGAATGGGACAGACGCTTTGCCCTCGGCGTGGTGATGGCCAGCGCCAACTATCCGGACACACCCAAACTGGGTGACGAAATCACCGGCCTGCCCAAAGACGTGCAAGATGGCCATGTGTTCCACGCCGGAAGCACGATGAAAGATGGCAAAGTAGTTACCAGCGGCGGTCGCGTGCTGTGTGTCACTGCTTTAGGCGAAACGGTTAAATTTGCCCAGCAACAAGCCTATAAACTGGTAGAGCAGATTCAGTTTGAAGGTGCGCAGTACCGCAAGGATATTGGCTATCGCGCCATTAAAAACTAACCCTTCTTGAAACAAACGCATACAGGCATCGGCCTGTATGCAAACATTCCACTTGCTTCACCGTCTTTTATAACGCGAATCAAGCTTGTTGTAGTTTGCGTAAATTTCTAAGGTCACGTCGAAAGTTTAAATACGCTCGGTAGTCGCTTGGCGAAATTACACAGTCAATGTGTGACGTTTGTCTGGAGCCTTAACTTGCCGTGCCGCTGACTCCTGACATCTTCCCATCCAATTCGCACTAAAGGACTAATTAAGTCGTTGATTTCCTTTGAGCTTAAATATCTCAA
>CAYYBN010000006.1:0-14634 GCA_964470225.1 uncultured Methylotenera sp.
AACCAATTCCGCGCATGCTGATACGCGACGAGCAACAGGCGCTGGTCGATTCCTTGAGCGATCACTACATTCCGGCCCATGAACTGGAAAGCGGCGAAGAGTTACTCTATCTGCGTGACGGACAATCGCCGCTGGTATTGAGTAAATTACGCCGCGGCCATTGGGTGGTACAAGCCCATATCGACCTGCATGGCTTGATAAGTGACGAGGCCAGATTGTATGTGTCGGCGTTTATTGCCGATTGTAAAAAACGCGGCCTGCGCTGTGTACGCATCGTGCACGGCAAAGGCTTAGGCTCGAAAAACCGTGAACCGGTACTCAAACACAAATTACGCAACTGGCTGATGCAAAAAGATGAAGTCATCGCCTACGCGCAAGCCAAGCCCACCGATGGCGGCAGTGGCGCGGTCATCGTGTTGTTGAAAGCCTGACACTGTCAGGCTTGGCGTCTCAGCGGCTATTGGCTTCAATAGGCTGATTAAAAACCCAATGCTAAGCAAGACTCAAATGCGCTTAAGTTCAGCGAGCTGCGGCCACCCCTCTACCAGCCTGCCATAGCGCAAGTATTGCCAGGCCAGACTGCGATTGTGGTGCGTGCATTTTCTTGCCACAAACTTCAACACATACATGCGGATCTTAAATGGCCGATAGGGTGCGCCACAGGCGATTTCCTGTTTGGCGATGATCAGGTTGAAATGCAGAAACAGGGTGTACCAGAGCAATGCCTGATTGTTTGCCACGAGCCCACGTGCGTTTTTACGCGCCACCCGGCGTTTGCTGCGTGGGTTTTCCAGATAGCTTTGTATGGTCAAAATATCATCCAGCGCCAACTGCTGTCGCTGGATACGCGTCAGCAAGGGCTGTGTCTGGCCGCGTTGGTAGGCGATTAAATCATCCATCAGGCGTGCTACTGACATACAAACTCCCAAAATATGCCTAGCAGACCTTAAAAGACCATAGATAGTTCAGGATAGAGCAGTTGAGAGGTGGGTGTAGGCAAGGCTGACTGCGCCCCAACTAGGCAGCGCAGTCAGCATGCGATGTGTGTCTCTATCACGACTGCAAAGCCACTTGCACCAGATTATCACTAAAAGTGGTGGAGTGGCCCATGTCACCAAATGCAGATGAGCTGATGCAATTGACCGTGCCCTGATTCAGTTGGCGCCAGTAACCCAGCGTGGCCACCACAATGCCGGGATTCACATCCTGCGTCAGTTTGGCAGCGGCAGCAAAGGCGCCACGGTCGTTGAACACCTGCACCAGATCGCCTTCTTTAATTTGACGCGCTGCGGCATCTTGCGGATGAATGAGCACAAACTGTTCGCCCTGACCTTTGATTTTATCGCCGACGTTGGCATAGCAGGAATTCAAAAAGCCATGACTCTTGGGAGAGATAATATTGAGCGGATACTTGGCGGCCAATGCCGGATTGGTGGCGGGTGTTTCGCGCGCAGGCACGTAATCGGGCAAGGGGTCGATATCCTCACCGGGCTGAAAGCCCTCATACATTTGCCGGAACGGCCCTGCCACAAAGTTTTTGGCGCCATCAACACGGAAATGGCATTTGCCAGTGGGCGTGGGAAACTCACCCTTGGCATGGCGGGCGCGCGTATCTTTGTCGCCAAACGCCTTCAGTCTGGCAAAGCCATGTTCTCGCAAATATGCCAAGTCTATGCCTTCACAAGTGGGCGATGCCCAATCCACATAATGTTGCAGGCACTCACTGTCGTCCCACTGAAACTGGTCATCGGTATAGCCCATGCGCTGGGCCAGACGGCGGAAAATCTCGTTGTTGGGGATGGCCTCACCGGGCGGCTCCACACACTTGGTGTTATAGGTCAGGTAGAGGTGACCCCAGGACAAAATCATGTCTTCCATCTCGGCGCCCATGGCGGCGGGCAACACGATGTCGGCGTAGGCGGCGGTGTCTGACATAAAGTGCTCGGCCACCACCAGAAATAAATCTTCGCGCGCCAATCCTTGGGCGATTTTGTCGGTTTCCGGCGCTTGCGTCAGCGGATTGGTGTTCCACACCATCATCGACTGTATCGGCGTTTTTAACTCGATTTCACCGGTGAGCACCCGACCCAATTGCAGGTTGTTCACCACCGGTGTGCCTTCGGGTATCCAGTCCGGGCGCGATATCACATCAAACTTGTAAGGGTGCTCCCACACTGGAAACTGCAAGGCACCACCACCAACATGGCGCCAGGCACCAATCAGCGCAGGTAAACAGGTGACGGCACGAATGGCCTGACTGCCGCCATAACTGCGTTCCAGCGCCACGCCCAGCCGGATGGCGGCCGGGGCGGTAGTGGCATATTCGCGGGCAAAGCGGCGAATATCGTCGGCCGGAATGCCGGTAATTGCTGCGGCCCATTCCGGGGTCCGGGTTTTGGCACGCTCGGCCAGGTCAGCATAGCCTACGGTGTAATGGTCAACATAGTCTTGGTCCACCAAGCCCTCTTCAATAATCACGTGCATCATGGCCATGGCCAGCGCCCCATCCGTGCCGGGACGCGGTGCCAGATGCCAGTCCGCCTCTTTGGCGGTTTTGGAGGCATAGCTGTCGACCACCACCACTTTAGCGCCTTTTTTCTGCGCCTCGTGAATGATGTGCCAATGGTGCAAATTGGTACTGACCGAGTTACACGCCCAGATGACAATATACTTGGCATGGGCGAAGCTCTCAGGGTCAACGCCGGCGGTCGGCCCCACGGTCAACAACCAGGCAGTACACGAACCCTCGCCACAGAACGTGCGTTCACATACCGTGGCGCCCATGCGGTTAAAAAAGGCGTCGCCGCCATTGAGGCCATGAATCAGGCCCTGATTGCCCAGATAGCTGTTGGGCATGATGGCATGCGGGCCAGCACTGGCGATGATGGCTTTCCATTTATTGGTGATTTCATCCAGCGCTTCATCCCAACTGATGCGCTTGAACTGTTTGCTGCCTTTGGGGCCGGTGCGTTTGAGCGGGTATAACAGGCGATCAGGATGGTAGTGGCGCTTTTCGTAGTCCTTTAATTTGACGCACAGGCCACCACGGGTCATCGGGTGCGCGGGGTTACCGGCCACCGACACCAGTTTACCGTCTTGTACCTTGTAAACCATAGCACAGGTGTCTGGACAATCATGCGGACAACCGCCATGAAACGTATTGACTTGCAAAGGCTGATTCATTGCACCACTCCCCCGAAAACAGTGTTGAAAATGTTTGTTTGCAATGACTTTAAACCTATTTTGGCGCGGTCACAAGGGGGCCAGCCACTGGGATAGGAAGTTTGCTATCGCGTGCAAAACGAATCAAGCGGCTAGCCAGTACTGAGCAGCAGACAGGCGAACAACAACCCCATTTGCAGCAGGTTAAGCACCACGCTCAATGCATGGCCACGGTCAAATGCACGGCTTTGTTGCTGGTCGCGCATACGGTTGATCCACGGGGTTAACACGGCATAAAGAAAAGCAAAACTGATGACACAAAATAGCGACAAGCCACGCACAACGGGTTGACTGGCGGTACATACAATCGCCAGACTGATGCCGCCTAGCGCCAGATAATAGCGCGGAAAAAACGCCCGTACATACGCGCCTGCCCATTGTGCAGGCAAGACTTTAAAAATGACCGGGGCAACAAATATACTGAAAAAAAGCATGATCCCCAATGCGGCGGCGCTCAATGCGTAGGCCATGGCTGACTCCTGATTGCATGTTTTGAAAAAACTCACCTACGCAGATAAAAATAGCGCAACGGTCTGCAAGCATGGAGTGAAAAAATCAGCGTTTGTTCAAACCAATGCGGTGCGATATGACGCACAGCGTTAAAGACCAGGCACCAGTGTTATTCGCCAAGAAAGCCACCACTCTGATGCGCCCACAGTTTGGCATAAATCCCCGCTGCGGCCAGCAGTTGCTGGTGGGTGCCGGTTTCGACGATGCGACCGGCATCCAGCACCACCAGCCTGTCCATGGCGGCGATGGTAGACAAGCGATGGGCAATGGCGATGACGGTTTTGCCCTCCATCAGTTGGGCCAGATGGTGTTGTATGGCCAGTTCAACCTCGGAGTCGAGTGCACTGGTGGCTTCGTCCAGCACCAGAATGGGCGCATTTTTCAGCATGACCCGGGCAATGGCAATGCGCTGGCGTTGGCCACCAGACAGTTTGACGCCGCGTTCACCCACATGGGCGTCATAGCCGGTGCGGCCTTTGGCGTCGCGCAAAGTCAGAATAAACGCATGGGCTTCCGCGCGACGGGCGGCTGCAATCATGTCAGCCTCGCTGGCTTCGGGGCGACCATACAAAATATTGTCGCGTACGCTGCGGTGCAGCAGCGAAGTGTCTTGCGTCACCATGCCGATGTTCTGCCGCAACGCATCTTGCTTGACCTGGTCGATACGCTGACCATCAATCAGAATCTGTCCGGACTGTATGTCGTAAAAACGCATCAACAAATTGACTATGGTCGATTTGCCGGCACCTGAGCGGCCCACCAGCCCGACACGTTCGCCAGGTTGTATGTGCAAGTTGAATTGCTGCAACAACGGCGCTTGTTGCGGGTAGGCGAAATTGACCTGTTCAAATCGCACGGCACCGGCAGGCACATGCAAGGGCTTCGCCGATGCCGCATCCACCACCTGATTGCTGACCGACAAGGTGTTGATGCCATCTTGCACCGTGCCAATTTGTTCATACAGCGAGGTCAGCTCCCACATCACCCAATGCGAGATTCCGTTCAGACGCAGGCTCATGGCCAACACAGCCGCCACGGCTCCCGCCGCAATCAAGCCTTGCGACCATAGCCACAAGGCAGTACCGCCACCGGCGATAATCAGGCACATATTGAGAAAATGGTTGATGCTTTCCACTGCACTGACCATACGCATTTGGCCATGCACGGTTTGCAAAAATTCGTCCATGGCCGACTGGGCAAATTGCGCCTCACGCCCTGCATGCGAGAACAGTTTCACCGTTGAGATGTTGGTATAGGCGTCGGTAATGCGCCCGGTCATCATGGCGCGCGCATCGGCCTGTTGCAGCGACACCTGCGCCAGCTTGGGGATAAAGTAGAACAAAGCGAGGCTGTACAGCGCCAGCCAGCTCATAAAGGGCAATATCATCACGGGGTGAAAATGGCCGACCACGGTGACGATGGTGATGAAATACAGCAGCACATACACCATGATGTCGGCCAGAATAAACCACACTTCACGCACGGCCAACGCGGTTTGCATGACCTTGGCCGACACGCGTCCGGCAAACTCGTCCTGATAGAACGCCATGCTCTGGTTGAGCATATGCAGGTGAAACTGCCAACGCAGCCGCATGGGAAAGTTACCCGCCAGCGTCTGATGCTTGAGCAGGGTTTGTACCAGAATCACTAGCGTGCTGCCGATCAGTATGGCGGCTACCAGCAGCAGCACCTGCTGTTGTTGCGACCATAACTGGTCGGCTTGGGTGGCGGTGAGTTTGTCTACCACTTTGCCCATCAAGGCAAACAACAAGGCCTCAAAGGCGCCAATACAGGCGGTGAGCACCGTCATCAGCAAAATATAACCGCGCATGCCTTGCGAGCAGGCCCACATAAACGGCCAGAAGCGGCTGGGCAAGCGATGCAGCACCGCCGGGGGGAAAGGCTGCACCAGGCCCTCAAACCATTGAAACACACGCATGCGGATTACTGGCTCACAATCAGGCACACCGCTTCAGCGGCTATGCCTTCACCCCGGCCTGTAAAACCGAGTTTTTCAGTAGTGGTAGCTTTGACATTCACCTGTGCCAGCGCCACCTGACAATCACTGGCGATGTACTCGCGCATCTGCAAAGTGTGTGGCCCCAGGCGCGGTGCCTCGCAAATGACAGTGGCATCGACATTGCCCACGGCAAACCCCTGCGCATGCAGCAACCCCACCACATGACGCAGCAACTGGCGCGAATCTATGCCTTTGTAGCGCATGTCTGAAGGCGGAAAATGTTTGCCTATGTCACCCAGTGCCGCTGCGCCTAACAAAGCATCGCAAATGGCATGCAGCAGCACATCGGCATCGGAGTGGCCGTCCAGCCCTTTGTCGTGTGGAATGTGTACGCCACCAATGATGCAGTCACGCCCGTTGACCAGCGCATGCACGTCAAAGCCGTGGCCTATTCTGAAAGGAATCATCGCTCTATTCTCTTATTACCTGATGGTTTGTTGGGCTGCTTGCATCAGCGCAGCCACCACGGTTAAATCTTGTGGATAGGTGATTTTCATATTTTTTAAATCACCCAATACCAGTTTGGGCTGCATCCCCATCCACTCCATGACCTGCGCCTCGTCGGTTGGTTGCCGCTGCAAATGGATTTGCAATGCGCGGGTCAAGGCGGCATAGCCAAACATTTGTGGCGTTTGCGCCTGCCACAAGCCTTCACGCGGCAAGGTGGCCGCGATGTGTTTATGGGCATCGGCACGCTTCAAGGTATCGGCCAATGGCAGTGCCAAAATGCCACCCACCTCGCCTGTGGCCACCTCCGCCATCAGACGCTTTACCATGGCGGCATCAATACCTGGGCGCGCAGCATCATGCACTAGGACCCAGTCGTCTGCAGCAACTGTCAGTTGCATCAAGCCATTGAGCACACTCTCTGCCCGACTCGCGCCACCGCAGGCCACCGCACGTGTTTTATGACAACCCACCAGCAACGCAGGTTGCCAGTCATGGTCATTCGGGGCAATCACCAAAGTAATACTTTGAATCTCGGCCATGGACTCAAACACCTCAATGGCATGACGCAATAAGGGTTTGCCTAACAATGGCAGGTATTGTTTAGGTGCAGCGGATTGCATGCGACTGCCATGCCCGGCGCAAGGAATCATCACATGGTATTCAGACATTTCGCCATTTTATCATGGGGCAGTCACCTGCAACCGCATGGCCCGATAGGGCCAATGACGCTTAAACCCGGACTGACTATCATGATTAAAAAGAGGTAGGAGAAGAAAATAACAACTGCATCAGCAGTGCGAATCAACGTGTCTTTGTTTCATGGCAGTCTGTCCGGGGTGACCCGACAGGCTTTAACCCGGTGCTTGCACCGGGTTTTTTTATGGCGAACACCCTGGAGAATCAATACTGCTTTTTAGATAACTACTGGCAACCTATTGCCCCCGCATAAACATCTTGTCCAAATCGCCCAGACTCACCTGAAACCAGGTAGGCCTGCCGTGGTTACACTGCCCGCTTCTTTCGGTGGCTTCCATGTCTCTGAGTAAGGCGTTCATTTCAGTAATCGTCAATTGCCGGTGGGCGCGCACAGCAGCGTGGCAGGCCATGGTGCCCAGCACTTCGTTTTGGCGTTCTTGTAATACCCGGCTGGCGCCGTATGCGTGCAAATCACGCAACACCGCTCGCGCCAGTGCGACGGCATCGGCGTCTTGTAGCATGCTGGGGACGGCGCGGATGGCAATGGTGGTGGGCGATAAAGTGGCGAGGTCAAAGCCGAGTTGATGCAGAGTATCGCTGCCATTCAAGCCTTGCAGGGTGGCGATTTCCACTTTTTCGGCGTAAAAACTGATGGGAATCAGCAAAGGCTGGGTAGCAATCGCTTGTTCGCACAGGGCTTTTTTCAGGTGCTCGTACATAATGCGCTCGTGGGCGGCATGCATATCCACCACCACCATGCCTTGCGCGTTTTGCGCGAGGATATAAATGCCGTGCAACTGGCCCAGGGCAAAGCCCAAGGGATATTGTGGCGGAGTCGCTTCTGAGGTTGCAGAAACAATAGAAGAATCGCCTTCTTGCTGATCCAGCAAAAAGGCCTGTGTCTCAGCGGCTTCTGGTTTGATATCGCCATACAGCCGACTATAAAACTGCTGGGCATTGGCGGCTTGACTGCTACCAGATGGAGAATATTGGCCAGCATAGGCCGGACGATGTTGCAGGGGCATTTCCACCTGTTCGCGTGGCATGTTGAAGGCGGGTGTGGATACAGATGCTGGCGTAAACGGGTTAAACGGCGCTTGCACGGGCTGGCTGGCTTGTATTTCGGCCGAGGTTTTGCCAAGGGCTTTGTGCAGGCTATGAAAAATAAAGCGGTGTACCGCTTGCGACTCGCGGAAGCGAACTTCGGTTTTGGCCGGATGGACGTTGACATCGACCAGTGACGGATCCAGCTCCAGAAACAGCACAAACGCCGGGTGTTTGTCGCCGTGCAGCACATCCTGATAGGCTTGTTTGATGGCATGTGCAATCAGTTTGTCGCGCACAAAACGGCCATTCACAAACACATACTGGCTATCACGGCTATGGCGTTGATAGGTGGGTGAGGCCGTCATGCCCCACAGACGCAGGCCACCACTGTGTTCATCGAGCCAGATGCTTTGCGCGGCAAACTCACTGCCCAACACGTCGGTGATGCGCTGTTGTGGCGTATTGGCGGCCAGTCGCAGCATGGCTTTGCCATTGTGCTGCAACAAAAAACCGATATTCGGGCGTGACAGCGCCACCCGGGTAAAGGCATCTTCGCAGTGGCCGTATTCGGTGTGTTCGGTTTTGAGAAATTTGCGTCTGGCCGGGGTGTTAAAGTACAGGTCATGCACCTCGACAATGGTGCCTGCATCCAGCGCTGCCGGACTCAAGCCCTGCACTTGCGTGCCTTCGGCGGCAATTTGCCAGGCGTGGCTGGCGGCTTGCTGACGGCTGGTGAGCAGCAGGCGCGAAATGGAGGCAATACTGGCCAGTGCCTCGCCGCGAAAGCCCAGACTGGCGACCTGCTCAAGGTCGTCTAAACTCTGGATTTTGCTGGTGGCGTGGCGGGTCAGTGCCAAGTTAAGCTCGTCTTTGGCGATGCCATTGCCATTGTCGCTGACTTTAAGCAGCTTGACGCCACCTTGCTGCAAGGCCACCTGTATCTGGGTGCTACCGGCATCCACGCTGTTTTCCAGCAATTCTTTCAATGCCGAGGCTGGACGTTCGACCACCTCACCAGCGGCAATTTGCGAAATGAGTTGGTCAGGAAGTAGTTTGATTGGCATCTGCGCATTTTAAACCGTTTGGTAGAATGGCTGCATGTTCTCACAACAATTTCAGGCATATTTATCGCGCTTTACCCTCGCCCGCCAGTTAGGCCGCCAGCACCATTTTTTTGTCGGGCCCACCAACTCGGGCAAAACCTATCAGGCGCTGGAAACCCTGCGTCAGGCCACATCTGGCGTCTACCTTGCGCCGTTGCGCCTGCTGGCGATGGAAGTGCGTGACCGGCTGATGCAAGCCGGTGTGCCTTGCAATCTGGTGACGGGTGAAGAGCGCGTGCTGGTGCCGGGCGCCAGACATACCGCCTCTACCATCGAAATGCTGCGCCCAGACCAAGCAGTGGACGTGGCGGTGATCGATGAGATCCAGATGCTGATGGACCCGGACCGTGGCAGCGCATGGACGGCGGCACTGGTGGGCGTGCCAGCCAAACAAGTGTTTATCTGCGGAGCCAATAGCGTGACCAGCAGTTGCACGCGCGTGCTGGAGGCGCTGAACGAGCCCTATACCCTCACCCACTTGCAGCGCATGACGCCCTTGCTGATTGAGGAACACAGCATTTGTGGCGCACGCTATCACGCCGCCAAACTGCATAAAGCGCTGCAAGCAGGTGATGCGATGATCGCCTTTAGCCGCAAGGATGTGTTGACACTGGCAGCGCGTATCCGCAAATGGGGCTTGCCGGTGGCGACCATTTACGGGGCCTTGTCACCTGAAGTACGGCGCGTGGAATCGGCCCGCTTTGCCAGTGGCGAAGCGCAGATACTGGTGGCAACGGACGCAATTGGGATGGGCTTGAATTTACCTATCCGCCGGGTGATTTTTGCCAATATCCACAAGTTTGACGGTGTGGCACCGCGTCCACTCAACGCCACTGAAATGCGCCAGATTGCCGGACGCGCCGGTCGCCATGGCCTGTATGACACTGGCTACGTGACCGTGTTGGAAGACGATGAACAATGGCATTTGCACGCCATGCTGGAGGCCGATGACAGCGTGCCGCCGTTTGCCTTGCCGATTGCTGTGGGTGGTGGCGACCTTGAAGCCTTGAGCCAGCGGATTCCGACCTGGCGACTGGCGGAGTGCATTGAATATCTGCAACAGCAGCACGCCAGACAGCCAGTCAACCAAGGCTTGCAATGGCAGGTAACGGCCTTGCAATACCAGCAAGCACAACTCATCGACCAAACTGCGCCGCAACTGCCCATGCGCGACAAAGTGCGGCTGATGTGCGCCCCGTTGGCGATACAAGTACCGATTGCGCGGGATTATTTTATCCAGTGCGTGCAAGCCGTTGCGTTAAAGCAAACCCGCCCCTTACCGCAACTGCCGAACTGGCTGCATGGCCAGCAAGCGCAGTATCTGGAACAGGCCGAACTGATTTGCCAACACTTGAGCCTGTATAGCTGGTTGAGCTATCAATATCCCGATATTTTTGTCGATCAGACAGGCATTGCCGAAGCGAGAACGCGCTTGAATGGCTTTATCAGCCGGGCGTTAAAAGTACAGGCGGGGTATGGCAAAACGCAGCGTGAGAACGAATTGCTGACTTAAACCAGGCTGTTATGCCTTGGCTGCAGCCAGCAATTGTCGTATTAAACGATTGGCACTGATGGAGGCCAGGGTGGCACCGATTTCATAATCCGGACTCTCCTTGGCGAGCAAATAAGGTAGCGCCACCAGTTTACCTTCCATCTGCACCACCCGGCAGCGGTCTGCCCACTGCTGGTTCGCATGTTGCCGGTAGTAATGGCGTGCCGCTTGTGTCCCCATAACTGCTCCCTCTCGCATCAATAGACAAATGCTAGAGGCCCTGCACAAGCTGCTCAATAGCCTGACTGGGCCATGGCAGTTTGCTTTAACTAGATGTTATCGCGCTACAGGGGCATGCGCTGTGCGAGATTGTCAGCGGCGGGCGATGAAAAACATCACACCACCAAGCTCAACATCAGAAAAACTCAATACTGGAAGCCACTTCCGATGTCAGCTTGGCATGCCGACTCTCAAGCGCCTGATATTCTTGGTTGACGTCAGTCATTTTATTCACCAGTTGTATCAGCTCATCGTTAGAGTCCATGGCAAACTCCAGTGACTGGATGATGTCATCGCACTTGCTCATAGCTTCCTGCATGCGTTCGATAGACTGTCGCACAATGTCATGAAATTGAAAGTTGGACTGCATTTCAACGATGATATCGAGGATGCTGGTGTGTTGCTGTTCAATTTTGCTAAACACCGTCTGCCCATCACACACCGGCTGTTCGGCACGCGCCTGTTCGGTCATCGTTTGCTGGTAACGCTGCACCAGCGTCGCAATTTCCTTGGTCGCCATGAGCGCGGCGATTACCGAGGTTTCGGTGTCAGAAATGACCAGGTTGAGTTTCTCGTCCACCTGACGCTGAAAAATGGAAAACTGCTTGAGCAGCTTTTTAAATTCTTGTTGTTGATACGTGTTCATCGAATGTTCCCCGTATTAAGTCCAGGCAAAAATCAGGCACCAGGCAGCATTTGTTTAACGACCTTAATCAAGTCGGCACTGGTCACCGGCTTGACCATCCAGCCGGTGGCGCCCAGCTTTTTGGCCTCTTCACGCTTGCCCTGCTGACTCTCGGTACTGAGCACCACAATCGGCATAAACCTGAACTGCGGCAAGGCCCGTGTATTTTGTATTAGGCCGATGCCATCGAGGTTAGGCATGTTGATGTCAGTAATCATCAGGTCTGGCTTTAAACCAGCCTTCAGTTTGTTTAATGCATCCACACCATCTGTGGCGGTTTCCACACCAAAGCCGGCAATTTCAAATCCGTTTTGCAGACTCATAAGCATGGTGGCTGAGTCATCCACTAAAAATATTTTTTTGGCCATGGTTTATCCTTTATCAAACGTGGCTGAGGGGGCACCTGGGCATGCAGACTGTATCCAGTCGCGTAACACAGGTGAATCGGGTAACGATTGTATGGTAGGTCGCATGACCATCAGCACCTGCAAGTTGGCGCTGTGCAAATGGGTGCAGGCTTTAAGATTCAGTTTGCCTTTGGGGTGCTGCTGTAGCCATTCCAGCAAATTGGCAGCCTCTTCTATGCCCACCACCTCGCTGAGGGTGGCGGTGCGGCTATTTAGCGTCATCATGCGACCAGCTCCTTGGGATTGAGTACCATGAGTACCGAGCCATCACCCATCATGGCTGAGCCCGAGTACCATTTCATGCCAGATAAAATGGCAGGTAACGGTTTGAGGATAATGTCGGCGGTTGCCTTAAAGGCATCCACCATGAGACCGATAGACTCATTGTTGATGTTAACCACCAGCGTTGCGACCTCTTGCTGCTCATTGGTTTGCTGTGCTGCCTCCAGCCCCAGTAACTGGTTTAGCGATAGCAAGGGCACAATGCGGTCGCGCAACATGGCGGCACGGCTGGTTTTAATCTGACGTATGTCCTGTTGCGGAATACGTACCGTCTCCATGACCATGTCCATCGGAATGCCGAACTGCTGCTGATGCGACTCAATGACAATGACATTGGTAATGGCCATGGACAAAGGCAATAGCAGGCGCAAGGTGGTGCCCCGGTCAACCACACTTTCCAGTGAGACTTGGCCATTGACGCGCTCAACCGCACTGCGAACCACATCCATACCCACCCCGCGACCGGACAAGTCTGACACCGCTTCTGCCGTGGAAAACCCGGCTGCAAACACCAGATTTATTGCTTGCTGATCGGTCATACGGGCCATGGCTTCGGCCGTGACGAGCCCCTTTTCCAAGGCTTTTTGCTTGATCACAGACGGGTCTATGCCTTTGCCATCATCAATGACCTCAATGAGTACGCTGTCGGTCTGCTGGGTCGCCCGGATGGTCAGTTGACCCTGTGCTGGCTTGCCTTTTTGCAAACGTACTTCAGGTCGCTCAATGCCATGGTCCAGGCTGTTACGTACGATATGTATCAGCGGGTCAGCCAGCGCTTCTATCATGAGCTTATCTGCTTCGGTATGCTCGCCTTCCAGCACCAGATTGACCTGTTTGTCCAGCTTGCGGCAGGTATCGCGCACCAGTCGCGGAAAACGCTGAAACACCACCGACACCGGCATCATGCGTATCTGCATAATCGATTGCTGCATCTCTTCTGCAATACGGTTAATCACGCTGTACTGGTTTTTAATTTCACGCGCCAACTCGCGGTTGCCATATTGATTTTCGGCACGGGCCGCCAGATAAGGCAGGCTGTTCTTAGCCACCACCATTTCGCCGATTAAATTCATCATCCGGTCTATCTTGTCCTGATCGACCTTGAGCGTTTTATGCGCAGCCGTATCCTCAGTGCGCGATGCGGTGCGCTGGGTAGCCTCATTGCCAATCACCGCAGGCGTGGCGATTGCTGGCATCGCCGCATGCAGCGTGGCAGATTGACTGGTTGGTGTTGGTGCAAGTGCCCCTGCCAGCTCGGACAACGGGGGCGCACTATCGCCAGTACAGGCCTGCCATACCGAGACTATTGCTTGTAACAACGGGGTAACGCTATGTGACTGAGTGGCCTGTGTCCATGCACTGGTCATTTGCGCTTGAAATGTATCGGCATGCATGGATTTAAGCACGTGCACACAGGTGGTATGTACAGATTCAAGCACCCCATTAAAGCATTCGGCAGGGATGGTTTCCTGCAAGACATCACACTGCGCCTGAAAAATCTCCAGTATCACCTGCTGACGTTCACTGGACAGTTGTGTCCAGCACGTAGTGCCGGTGGTCTGTGGCCATGTATCCAAAGCGGTTTGCGTCATTTCAGGCCAGCCTTGCGCACCAAATGGCTGACACTGGATTTGTTCCGGTACATAACGAAAGTGGGCCTGTAGCGCGGTATGCTCTGCCGTGGACAAGGCCATGAATGACAAACCGCACTGGTAAGGGTCCCATAGGCTTTCATCGGCAACGCCAGGCTGTGCGGGATGGTAATCCACCGCAAACCATACCAGACCCGGACATTGTTGCATCAGATAGAGCGGGTCTTCACCCTTGAAGAAACACTCGGCCTCAGGCTGATATTGCAGCCAGTGCAATTGGGCTGTGTCCAGGGCTGGTCGCATGGCAAGTGGCACCCGAGATATCCACAGTGGCAGCGGCACTGACCCAGCAGGCCAATGTTGCACGGCGTTGCTGGTTTCTACCGCTTGGGCAGCGGCAGCGCGTGGGTTGAATGCCTGAAGCGCCGCAGTAATCTGTTGGGCGGTCTGGGTGCGTGTTACGGCAATCTGGCCCTCATTTTCAATTTCATCCACCAGCAGGACCACAAAATCGGTGGCTTCCAGCAGTTGGTCGACCATGGCTGTTTGATACTGGAGTTTGCCGTCACGCAATGCATCCAGCAGGTCTTCGCCAGCATGCAGTACACGGGTCATTTGCGGAAACTCAAACAAACCACTGTTTCCTTTTAAAGTATGTATCACCCGAAAAATTTCGTTGAGCAAAGCTTGGTCAGCCGGTTGGGCTTCGAAACGTACCAGCGCATCGGTAACCTGTTGCAGCAAGTCTCGTGACTCGGAAATAAATTGTGCCAGCAAGGTGGTCATGGTTGTGTTTCTCCCAGCAGGCACTGCACATAGTGCATCAGTTGTGCCGGCTTTACCGGTTTA
>CAYYBN010000006.1:14644-21069 GCA_964470225.1 uncultured Methylotenera sp.
GCCCCCACTGCATAGCCATGGTGTCTGTCTAATTGTTCCGCTTCGGTGGAAATCATCAGGGCCGGGGCCTGGGGCATGGACAGGCTACGCAGTTCTCTCAAAAAGGTGCACCCATCCATGTGTGGCATGTTCACATCCACGATGTACAAGTCGTAGCGGTTCACCAGCGCCTTTTCCAGCCCTTCAATGCCGTTGATGGCCTCATCGGCACGATAGCCGCCCTGACGCAGTACACTCTGGTAATACAGGCGAATGGTGGCGGCATCATCTACAATCAGGATGGTGTGCATTACGCTTCTCCTTTTTGGTACACCAGCGCATCGGGAAATTGTCTGACTTTGAATAACGGCGAGATACGGCTCATGGACTCAGAATGGCCCAGACAAATAAAGCCCCCAGGGTTCAAGGCGTCGTACAGGGTGTCTGCAGCCTGTCGTCTGGACACATCATCAAAATAAATCAGTAAATTTCGGCAATAAATCACATCGAATTCCTTGTAGCCGCGCACACTGCGTTCATTCATCAGATTCACGCGGGTAAAGCGCACGGCCTGTCTGATGTCATCGGCAATCTGATAGCCATCTTTAACCGGCTGAAAGTATTTTTTGAGTAAGTAATCGGGCAGATTCTGTACAGAACGGCTGCTATAACGGCCTTGCTCGGCCCGGTCTAGCACCTCGGTGTCGATGTCGGATGAAATGACCTCTACATCCCACTCGCTAAGCAAGGGCCAATACTCCAGCAAATAAAGGACGATGGAGTATGCCTCCTCACCGGTGGACGAGGGAATTGACCAGATGCGGATGGGACTGCTCTTCTTCTTGTGCCGAATCAGCTCGCCCAGCAGGCTGTTGACCAAACACTTAAACTGGTACTCCTCACGAAAGAAGTAGGTTTCATTGACCGTCATCAGATTAATCAGCGTCTGCAATTCACTGTCGTTGTCTGCAAAGCGCAGCAAACTAAAGTAGCTCAAAAAGCTATGCGACTCTGTGGCCATAATGCGCTCAACCAGCCGTTTGTCGACAAAATAACGTTTGCTTTGCTCGAACAGAATGCCGGTTTTTCGGTAGAAAAATTCGCTGAAGCGGGCGTAGTCCTGATCGCCTATGCTGATTTGGCGTGACAAAGTGCGGCTATGCGCCATGAACTCTCTCCAGTGTCAAATTTGCGGCAAAACAAATGTAGGGTTCATCGGCAAAGCGTTGTTTCAATTGTTGCAAGGCCGGCACACAGGCTGCTGTGCCGATTTCACCCAGCAAATTCAGCGCGGTGGCGCAAACATTGACGTGCGGCTCTTCGAGCAGTACCTGAATCAGCCATGGCTCTACTTGCGGGTCATGCAGGGCTTCCAGCGCATTGACAGCATAAATGCGCACATCAGGGTCCTCATCTTGCAACAAGGTCTGAATCACGGTCAGACTCAGGTCGCTGCGCGCTTTCAGTACCTCAAACACCTCGTTGCGCAGGCTAATGTCCTGGCTGCGTAAAAACTCTGCCAAGGCCTGCACAACAGCGGGGTCAGCCAGTTTGATCAGGCTGGACAATATGGCCTCACGCACACTGCGTTGCAACTCGCGGCCGAGTGCGCTTAACAACGGCTGACTTTGCCCTGGATGTGCGGCCAGTTGCAATGCGGCTTGTCGTCGTTGTTCGAGCGACGCGCTGTGCAACTGTGCGATCAGCTGCTCGACGGGGATCTCTCTGATTTGCAGGTCTTCATCGTAAGCTGTATGTGTGTTAATTAATGACATATCCACTCCACCAATTGATCCGCCACCGCCGGCGCTGGCAGCACGGTGGTTGCTCCACCCTGCCTGACCAGTTCACCGGGCATGCCATATACCACCGCTGTGGATTCTGACTCGGCGATGGTTCTGGCACCACGTTGTTTTAATGTACAAAAGGCACTGGCACCATCGTTGCCCATGCCGGTAAGCATTACCCCCACCACCCGTTCCGGCTGGCAGGCTTGTAAAGCCGACGTTGCCAGCACCTCTACCGACGGGTGCCACAAATAACCGGGATGTTCAGGTTTGACCACACCCAGTAATTGCTGACCGCGTCTGGCCAACATGACGTCGGCGCCACCCTTACAGATATACACATGACCAGGCTGCAGGGTTGACAGGCGCGCGAGTTCACTCACCTGCATGGCGCACATCGCTTGCATGCGTTGAGCAAAAGAAAGGGTAAACTTGGCTGGCATATGCTGGGCGACCACCACCGGACAAGGAAAGTCTGCGGGCAGCTTGGGTAAAATGAACTCCAGCGTCTTGGGGTTACCGGTAGACACGCCCACAATGACCACATCCACCGAGCCAGCCTGTCCCGGACTGGCCGCCCGGTTGGCCACTGGTGTGTGCTTCATAGCGTCAGCTTGTGCGTGACGCCTGTGTGCAGGCGGGGTTGGTATTGCTGGCATGGGTACACTTGGCGTTACCGTCGTGCGCGCTAAAGCGGCACGCGGGCTACCGAGGTTGGCCTGCAATGCCGTGGCTACTTTTTCAAGCAGCACGGTTTCAATTTGCGCCAGCGTTAACGAGATGGTGCCACCCGGCTTGGCAATATAATCCACCGCCCCCAACGCCAATGCCTCAAAGGTGACCAGCGCGCCTTTCTCGGTCAGGGATGACAGCATGACCACTGGCACCGGCCGCTCGGTCATGATCTGAGATAAGGCCGTCAGGCCATCCATTTCAGGCATGTTGATATCCAGCAACACCACATCCGGTTGATAAGACCGATTAAGCAACACAGCCTCTTTGCCGTGCCGCGCGCACTGAATGTCATATCCACCCGCCTGCGTAAATAACAGGCTCAGTTGTCTGCGCATCAGCGCTGAATCGTCCACAATCAATACTTTTTTGAATGCCATACCCTACACCATGCAATGCTTAATGCGTTTAACCTCGCATGCCATATCACGTACCTGCTTGACCTGTGCCCTTAACCACCCTTAAGCAACCGCGTGCATGGCCGCCAATGCCACCATGGCAGGCTGCCCCAGCAGGCAATCAGGATTGATCAGCTGTATCATGCGCTGCTGCTTCTGCAAATTGGCCACCCGACTGATCAGTTGTGCCTGCTCGCCCGAGAGTTGCGGGGCGGCTTCCACTTCACTGGCGTGTATTTTCAGTACTTCAGTGACGGTATCGACGATAAACCCGGTACGAAGGCCATTGAGTAAAAACACCATGATGCGTTGGTGGTCGTTTCTGTCCAGTCGCTGCAGACCTAGACGTGTGCGCTGGTCAATCACTGGCAATACAGACCCGCGCAGATTAATCACCCCCTCAACAAATGAAGGTGTTTTCGGTACCTGCGTCAACACCTCGGGAATTCTGACAATTTCTTGTACTGCCTCTATCGGGACACCATATTCCTGCTGATTCAGGGTAAAAATCACCACCTGCTCTTCATCACGCAGGGCACCCTGCGCCACTTCAACTTCTGCGGACAGATTCACTGCATGTGTTTCGGCTTGCATGGTGTTAAAAACCTCCTGGACGGCGGCATGGGCAAACATGCGCTCGGTAGAAATCACAGAGACCAGACGTTGTCCCTGGTTGAGACGGCAGATTTGTGTGACGTCATTGAGTTGTGACTGGCGTGACAACAAACCGGGCAACGGATCGATTTGACTGGTGGCGATACGCAAGACCTCACTGACGCTATCGGTGACCAAGCCCACGGACTGCGTACCGGCAGTCACCACCAGAATACGTGACTGTTCGTCCTCCGCTTGCGCAGGCAGACCAAACAGGCTGCGTAAACACACCAGTGGCAACAAACGCTGCCGCAGGGTCATCACACCGCGCACATGCGCAGGCGTATGGGGAATTTGTACAATCTGGGCTGGCATCTGCACAATTTCCTGCACATGTTCAATGCAGATGGCATATTCCTGCTTGGCCAGTTGAAAACTGACCAGTTGCAACTCATCCGCGCTGGCTGCCGCCTCGAACGATGAACTGACTGGCGACGGTTCTTTCACTGACAATGTGTTGTGCTGCATCACATCGGCCAGATGCGCAAATTCACGTTCTATCAGCTCACTGAAGTTGACCACCATGACCATGGCATGGCCTGTCACATGCTTCAGGATGCCTTTCAGAAAATGGGTATCTACGGTCTGCCCCAAATCGCTGGCTGCTTCAATTGGTGCCGGTTCCACATCCATGACGCTGGTCACACGGTCGACGATAAACGCCAGCGCCTGCTGACCCGCATTGATGACCACCGCACGCGTGGCATCATCTTGTGGTTTTTCCGGCATATTAAAAATGTGTCGCAAAGAGATAATTGGTAACACCTTGCCCCGCAGATTGGCCAGACCGACCAGGCTGGCCGGTGCCAAGGGCACGCTGTAAACTTCAGGCACGCGAATAATCTCCTGCACGGGCGCCATTTCAACCGCAAACGCCTCGCCCTCAACCATAAACGTCACATATTGATTCAAGCGCTGCGATTCGGTATGGGCCTCAGTCTCAATAGGCATCGTCTCGCCGAGCTGCGCCTGCAATGATTCCAGCGTCGTGTCCACCACAGCCGGGGCAACCTGCGCTTTGGCCACGCGTTGATTGGTTTTTAAAGCCATGTTGATTCCTTTGCATTCATGCCCTAGTTACTTTGCAAGTCATCCGCCAGTGAGGAAATTTCCTCAATGGCCGCTGCCAATTCTTCGGTACCTTCGGCTTGTTGTTTGGCCGCAGAAGCAGCATCGGTGGCAGATTGCTCAGCTTGTTGCGCAGCACTGGCGATCATTTCAACGCTCACTTTGACTTGTGCCAGTGCCGCCGAGATACTGGTGGAAGCGCCCAGAATATCCTGCGCACTGCCTTCAACCTCCACCATGTCAGTTTCAATCATATGTAAATTGCTGACGATGAGTTTGGTCTTGTCAACTTCGATCAGCGCGGTTGTCGCAATTTCCTCAAGGTCACGCCCAACCAGACCAATCTGGTCTTGCACGGCTTTCACCAGATCTTTGATACGGTCTGCATTTTCAGCAGAGTCATGTGCCAGATTACGAATATCCGTGGCCACGACCACAAAACCTTTACCGAATTCGCCTGCCCGTGCAGCTTCAATGGAGCCGTTCACCGCCAACATATTGGTCTGGATGGAGACCGTGGCAATGGCATCCACAATCTTGTCTATGCGTCTGGAAATCAATTCAAGGTCAGAAATCTGCTTGATGCTGGCACGCGTGGCATCTACCGATAATTTGATGCCATTGACCAGAGTATTGACCGAAGCGTTATTGGTTTGCAGCATGCTTTTAATTGACTGTACTTTTTCTTGACTGACCTGTGCGCGTCCCGCGGCCACTTGCAAGCCTTTTTCTATCTGGATAATGGCTGCAGAAGATTCTTCAGTGGCGGCGGCTTGCACGCGTGCGCCATCACGTATCTGTTCCAAGGCCACCATAATTTGCGCACTGGAGCGGTTAATTTGTTGTACGGCGGCCGACAGCTCTTCAGCCGACGACGCCACCTCTTCAGCGCTTTTGGCCAGATCAGTGGAGTTTTTCAGGTCTTCAGACAGCTCGGATAACAATTGGGCGGTTTGCTCACACTCCGCCAGCGCACGGGTTTGCTCACCCACGGTTTTGGAAGATTCCTGCGCAGCCGCAGACTGCTCTTCCGCCGCCGTCGAGATGCTTTCAGAGCCTTTTAAAGCCTGTTGTGCCGCAATGCTGGACTGCTCGGCACCCGCCACAATGTCAGCAATGCCCTGGACAATGTCCAGGGCATCAACACGGATGGCTTCCAATTGGCGGGTAATTTCAGCACCGTTTTGTGCTTCACTTTCAATTTGTTGCGCTGAATTGACGATGCCATCGGCAATTACTTTCACCTCAGACTGAATCTGCCCCACCAACGACTGAATCTGCTGAGCGCTTTTCTCGGAGGTTTCAGCCAATGTGCGCACTTCATCAGCAACCACTGCAAAGCCTTTGCCATGCTGACCCGCCCGCGCTGCTTCAATGGCTGCATTCAGTGCCAGCAAATTGGTCTGGTCTGCAATTCGTGCCACGGCTTTCACGATGTCACCAATGTTGGCGGCTTGCTGCTCCAGTTCTTGCACCATGTCAACTGAAACTGACTGGCGTTTGGCAGCCACCGAGACATTGGCAACCAGGCTGGTAATTTCCTCTGACGTTTTCGACACCAACGCCTGCGTTGCATTGACCTTGGTCTGGCTGATTGATGCATTCTCCATCTGGCGTTTCAAGTTAATCGTGACCTCGTCAAATGCGGCCAGTGATTCTTGTGCTGCACCGGCCGCCTGTTCAGCCCCGGTTGAAATTTGCTCAGAGGCGCGTGCCAGTTCCTCGGCTGCGGAGGCTGCTTCGTTGATGCCTGAGTTTAGCTGCATGGTGGCTGCAGCAATTCTTTCGGCAACCTGTTGTTGTTTGG
>CAYYBN010000007.1:0-364 GCA_964470225.1 uncultured Methylotenera sp.
CACGCAAGGCGACAAACTGGCCAAACCGTTTGGTAATGCCCTGTATTTCAACGGCAGCAACCATGGCTTCCTTTCCACTGTATGCTGTCTGGGGAGACGGCATGGTTCTAAAAAAACAAACCCCAACTCAATACCGAGCTGGGGTTGACTGATACGGACCTTACTTAATTCAACAGGAATCCATCGACCCCATACAACTGCATCAAGCTACGCAGATTATCAGGCACCCCCACCACTTGCAGTGGATGGTCATGCGCACCATGCGAGGCTTGCGTATGCAATTGTCGTTGTATCTCCAAAATCAGACTGATTGCCGCTGTATCAACTTGCGTGACCTGACGAAAGTCCAGTGTCAGTGGCGCTG